>CAZBOM010000001.1:0-41257 GCA_964493375.1 uncultured Mageeibacillus sp.
CGACACCGAGAATGGGGGCCAGTACGTTGTCTTGCAACACCGAGACATCGAGACTGCTCACGGGATCAAGCCCTTCGTAGATCGACTCAGGCGCCGAAAGCTCGTACCAATTGCCTCCGAGATACATGCAGATTTCACCTTTTCGCGTCGGATGGAATGCATCGTCAACTTTTTCGACCTTGTAGATCGAACTCAGACGGCTCAGGAATTCATCCTCCGACAAGCCATTTAAGTCTTTGATCACGCGGTTGTAATCCATGATGTACAAATCTTCATCGGGGAAAATGACTGCCATGGAGTAGTTCAGTTCGGCATCTTCCGGCGCGTCGGGGTTTTCTTCGCGACGTTTTAATGCGACGTTTGCCGCTGATGCCGTGCGATGGTGCCCGTCGGCGATATAGAGAAGATCGATCGCTTTAAATAAGCTCTCCAGCTCCGTGATCGTCTCCGCTTCATCTATCACCCACAGTTGATGCATGATATCGTCTTCTGTTTTGAAGTCGTAAACAGGATCGTTGTATTTCACAAAATCGTTAATCAGCCGCGAAATCTTATCTTGTTGGCGATACGTCAAAAAGATCGGCTCCGTGTGCGCGTCACAGACATCGAAGTGACGCGTGCGGTCAACTTCTTTGTCTTTGCGCGTAAACTCATGGCGCCTGATTTTATTCGCTAAATACTCATCAACGGAGACGGTCGCGACAAGACCTGTCTGTGGGCGACCGTCCATAACCTGCCGGTAGACATAGAATAAGGGGCGCTCATCTTTGCGAAGAACGTCGTCCTCCACCATCTTTCGAAGATTGGAGCAACCGTGCTCATATACGGCATCTTCATAATCTCCGATCGATTCCGGCAACTCGAGTTCAGCCCGAACAACACGAAGAAAGCTGTAAGGGTTGCCCTCCGCCATCGCCTTCGCTTCTTCGCGATTCATCACATCATACGGAAGGCTGGCGATTTTTTCGGCTAGTGCCGGATTGGGACGAATGGCTCTAAAAGGTCTGACAGTTGCCATTTATAATCTCTCCTTTATGATATCGACGATGTTATCGCCGATCCGAGCTTGCGCTTCGACCGTGGCGGCTCCGATATGAGGTGTCAAGGAAATCTTGTCGCAATTTCTGATGCGCTCATTTTCCAACGGTTCCTTTGCGAAGACATCGAGAGCGGCTCCTCGAACCTTACCTGATTCGATCGCGTCGACGAGTGCGTCCTCGTCGACCACACCGCCTCGCGCGCAGTTAATGATAAAGACGCCGTCTTTCATCATCTCAATTTCTTCCTTGCCGATGAGCGCTTTCCCTCCGGAGAAAGGAACATGAAGCGACACGTAATCAGATTCCCTCAAGACATCTTCGAGGCTTCTTTGAACACATCCGACACACTGGATATCGAGTATATCGGTAAAAATAACATTCATGCCGAGCGCGTTGCACTTCGCGGCCAGCGAGTTCGCGATACGCCCGAATCCGATCAGGCCGAGCGTCTTCCCCGCGATCTCCGTTCCCTCGTATTGCTTTTTCATCCATTTGCCTTGGCGCATGGAGACATTTGCTTCGCCGATGTGGCGCGCGAGCGAAAGCATGTGACCGAGTGCGAGTTCTGCGACGGCGCTACTTGAGGCCGCCGGTGTATTTCTCACTTCGATCCCTTTTTCCATCGCGTAGTCGACATTAATATTGTCGACACCGACACCACCGCGAATAATCAGTTTCAGGTTGCCCTGCGCGCCGGCATCAATCTCCGGATTGCGGAGCTTCGTCGCGCTTCGGACAATCACCGCGTCGACTTCGGCGAGTCTTGTCAGCAGTGCGTCACCTTCGTATTTTTTTGTGTCGACGACATGACCGAGAGCGACGAGCGCTTCTTCGGCCGATTGATCGATACCGTCATTTGCGAGAATTAAAGCCATCGTTAAGCCTCCAATCCGAGAATTTCATTGATAGCGGCGAGCACTTCGTCAAGTGTTTCTTCCTGAAGCTCACCCATCGTGGCGATGCGGAAAGTCGACTCTTTGAAATCGCCATAACCGCTGCCAAGTCTGTATCCGCGTTCGAGCATTGGCTTGCTCAATTCACTGAAGACGAAACCGGGGGGGCTGTTGATGCATGTCACTGTGTTTGAGCGATATCCTTCTTCAGCAAAGAGCGAGAAGTGCTTCAGAGCCCACGCGCGCACTTTGTCCGCCAACAGTTGGTGGCGAGCGAAGCGGTTATCAAGGCCTTCCTCGAAAATGCGATCGAGTTGGTAATCTAACGCGAACATGTGCGACAGTGACGGCGTTGAAGGATATTGGAAGTCCTTCTTGACGCGTTTATATAGACGGAGAATATCGAGATAATAGCCTCTGTTTTCGACTTGTTCGGCCGCCTTCAGCGCACGTTCCGAAACGGAACAAAGGCTGAGCCCGGGAGGTAGCGCAAGGCACTTCTGTGTCGATGTGATACAGCAATCGATTCCCCACGCGTCGACTTCGACTTTTGCGCCGGCGAGAGAAGAAACGGCGTCGACAAGATACAGCACATCGTCATACCGGCGAATCACATCGCCGATTTCTTTGCATGGATTCATGATGCCGGAACTTGTCTCATTGTGCGTCACCGTCACGACATCGTATTTGCCCGTCTTCAGGGCATTTTCGACCATCTCCGGTGTCGTCGGTTTGCCCGGCTCCGACTTGAAGATATCAGCCGGAACATTGTTCGTCGTCGCCAGCTGGTGCCAGCGATCACCAAAGGCACCGACAGAAAAGACGGCGGCTCTTTTGCGTGTAAAACTGCGAATGGAGCCTTCCATGAGCCCTGTTCCCGATGACGTCGACAGGAGAATCGGATTCTCCGTGTACATGAGTTTTTGCAACTTCTCCGAAATGTTTTTCTGAAGTTCGGTCGCTTCTTTGGTCCGATGCCCAATCATAGGCGTAGCCATTTTTTCCAGTACGCTTGGATCGACATCCGTCGGTCCGGGGATAAATAACTTCGTGTACATGATGCCTCCTAAGGAAATTTCCGCTGATCAAATCGATCAAGATGATAGGTGTCATCTTATCATATTTCGATGCTGAAAAATGCTTAATAAAGGCACTTTCACCAATTATTTACATTCAACAATCGGCCGACATAGCAGGCTAAGCAAACTGAAAAGCGAGTCGCCTAAACGACTCGCTTTTTCGCATCGCACTGCATGAACTTTTTAAGGGAGAAATTGTTCCGACGCGACATCGTATGCATATTTTAAGTCCCCATGGTCTCTCGAAAATAAGATAACTTTCTCAGGTTTTTTATTCGTGTTGTAGTGAAAGACGAACTTGTCTCGACTCATGTCCACTTTTTCCCAACCCATCATTTTGCCATCGACGACAATATCGGCAATAAAAGGTACGACAATCTTTCCATCCCGCATAGGTAGTATGCCCCCCATTCCCGCTCCTTCAATCGTAACCATGAGTTTCCCCGCTGCATCGAAGTTGATCGCGCCAACATTCACATGAGCTGTCCGATCCTCAAACTTTAATGTCACTTGTTTCCCGGATGGTTTCGGTTCATCGACGGAGCTTTTAATCGTTTCGGTCGGTCCGCTCGTCGTGCTGCTTATTTCCGAGGGTAATGTGTTGTTTGTCTTCGAAGGGGAAGTACCCTTTGTCGTTTGGTTGCTGTTTACCGGCTTTGTTTTTTCTTTTTCGATATCAAACGTTTTCTTCGCAACACATCCGGTGGAACACACCAACACGGCGATCATGGCAAATAGGCTAACTGTTATCAAAAGCGTTCTCTTCATAATCTTTCCTACCTTTCCGTTTTAAAAAGTATTTTTATTCTCTTTTTCTGTGGCGACCGGATCGCCCGAAGTATTACCTGTTCGGAGTGTCAGCGTGTAGTCGTAGTTTTTATTCAGCTTAAAAATCTCACTTGTACCGCTCGATTTAAGGCGCTGATAGACACCCTCTTCTCCGAACATTTCGTTCTCGCCAAACCAATTCCCGAATCCAAAGGCTGACTTAAAAATGTAACTTCCAGGCGGCAATTTAACTTTTACCGAATCACCCTTATTGATGAAGATCACTGAGACGAGCGTCGTGCCATCTTGATCGTAGATCTTGAAATACGTTGAACTGCCGTCATTTGCAGGCGGTTTAATGAGAAGCGAGCAACCGGACCCTTTATACGCGCTGTTGCGGAATAACTCACCGGTACTCGGTTTCGCCACGATGCAATTACCAGCCATATCCGCGGCATCTTTGAAGTTTCCAAGCGCTGTAAACTCTTTATAGGCATCGTACTTTTTACCGCTTTCAAACATGGTCTTCGCGGCTAAATAGAGCGGCATGTTCCGGCACTCATGGCGTAAATCCTCCACGTCGGGGAACTTCTCTTGGTCGAGATTGTTCAACGATTTAAGCGCCTCTTCGTAGTGACCATTCTCAATCAAAGAGATCGCTTTCTGGTAATCTTTATGATCGCGACAAAGCTTTACCATCTCACGCGCGTCTTTGTAATCTCCCGCCTTCACGAAAGATTCTTCAGCCTTCGCATAAAGACCTTTATCAAAATGCGCTTTCCCCTCGTTATAAGACATGATTGATTTCGCTTCGGCGGCTAGTTTATCAGAATCCTTAAACGAACTAATTTCTGCGAACAGACTGATCGCCTTTTGGTATTCCCCACTTTTCATCAGACGCTTGGCGTCGTCATATGTCATGGTTTTCTTCGCGAAAGCCGCCATATTCTCGGAATCATCAAAAGCTCCGAGAGCCTCAAAGACTTCCTGAGCTCCTTTATAATCACCTTTTTCGAGCAATGTCACGCCCTCGTTATACTTGTTCTGTTTCGCATTGTGTAAAAATACGGGAACAAGAATCGCCGCGGCGATGACAATGAGCGCCACACCGGCCATCACGAGATATTTTGTTTTGCGGCGTGGTTTTTTTGTCGCGTCATCGCGAGACGGTATCGGCTCGACGATTGGCGAAACAATCTCACCATAAGACATGGGCGCCATAGGTTGATAAGCCACACCTTCATATTCAAATGCTTCTGTTTGTTGATGATTTCCTCCGTTATCTGAAAACAGCCTTGGCTCGACGGTAGGCGAAACAACCTCATGGACTGTCATGGGCGCTACCGGCGGGGGCATCTCGACACCGTATTCAGGTGCATCAATTTCTTCACGTTTCTCACCGCAAAAAGGGCAAAACATGGTCCCTTCGAGCATCTCTTTTCCGCAATTGGCACAATACATGGGCGACCCTCGCTTTCTATCTGAAACACATCTATTTTCTGAACTCAAAAACTGGCTCCAGAAACTCTTCTGAAGCCAGTATAGTTTCAGGTTGAGACCGAGGTGTCTGCGCGATGCATACATCGCAGGCTTTTTTATCGATTGTTTATGTCAGTGAAAAACTTGAGTGAGAAGCGATGGTAAAACGAGCGCACGATCATCTGCTTGATTCAATGCTAGAGGGCTGTCATGAAATAAAACTGACGCCATGGCAAACTCATGGGCGAACACCATGGCAAGCTCATGGGCGAACATGATGAATCACATTTTATAGGATTAAACAAAACGGTTATGGCATAACTCGCTCATTATCGGAGCCATCGATGCGAACACGCCAGAGGTGACCACCGTCCTCTTCGTTTTGATAGAAAATCCACCGCCCCACAATGTTAAACGGGCCTGTCTTCGTTGTGAGAATGGAATAGTGAACTCTCCCGTCCAGCGAAGTCCATTCAAGCGTCTTTCGATTGCCGGCGACATAAAAGATTCCCGCCGGCGTGACATTGATGTAATACGCCGGTTTGTTGGTGTATCTTTTGATATTGCCGCCATCTAAATCCATGCTGATCAGAAAACTCGCCGAATCATTGAGCACCTTTCGATCGGCATCTCGATTACTCGCGACATATGCGTAAATCCTGTTTTCGTAGATACAGAACCATTCACAACTATCACTGTTCAAGAGTTCCATGTTACTGCCATCCAGGTTACATCGGTACAAATTGTAGTCATTTTCCGGAGATGCGAAATACAGTTGTTTTCGCACAATATCGAGACAACCGTATGCCGTCATGCTATTGAGTTGTTTGACAGTCCCCGATGGCGCGTGTACCTGGTAAAGATATCCGTGATCACGTGTCGTGTCGAGGAAGAATTCTCCGTCGATAATATAGAGCAATCCCGAGTGCGTATCGCAGAATATTTCGCTTTTCATCGATGTGGGGTCAATTCGATAAATTTTCTTATTCGATGCATAGTAAAGCCAACCGTCATAGTAGTTGAGAGCTTCCGCACCGGCGTTCTCAGCAAGCAGCTGAATCTCTCTCGAAAACGGATCCATGCGGTAGATGCTCCCGCGATCGATGAAAAAGATCTCGTGCTTGCTTCGTGCCGCGAAAGCACCGCCTGCTGCCGTCAAATTGCCGGGGAGATTGCCCCTTTCCTGAGTGAAAGGCGTCTCAACCATACCGATTCCGCGCGCATCTTGAAATCCCACGTCATAACCGGTCGCGTAACCTGATCTATATCCCGATTCTTTTTTTTCGATTTCTCCTTTATCCCTTCCTCTATAAAAGAAATGAATCGATAAACCGGTCGCGATACTGAGAATGACGACTCCCAACAACCCGAATACGAGTTTCTTCGTATTTCTTCTCTTTCTCTTGATCAAAAGTGACAAGTCTCTTATATTTTGAACGCGTGCGCGCGGATCAAAAGCCGTACAGCACTCAATCACCTCGCGAAGCCTTTTATCCTCTACTTGCGTGTCTAGCTTCGTCTTATTCTCATACCCCGTCGCCATGAAGAGCATCATCATGCCCAGTGAATACACAAGAGCGTCAGCTTTCTTCGTGTTCGCTCGGTCATACTCCGGAGGTGAATACAGCTCACTCTCATACAATGGCACGCGTGTCCTTTTTAAAGAAATGGTTCCATCTTGTTTCATCATGACAAGCTGCGGATGTAAGATCGCGTCAAACGGTTCGCGAGCATCTTTGTTCGCATCTTCCACTATTTTGCAAATTTTTTGAACCGTGGAAAAAATGTCCTTTGGACGCATCACGCCTTCTTCGGTCACGATGTCAAAGATAGAACGCTCTTTTTTCCCATCCCATGAATAAGTCGATTTAGCGCTCATCACGATCACCTCTTCTTTTGGAGTTGGTGGTCATTGGTGCCATCTAAACGAACACACCATAGACGTCCGCCGTCATCATCATTGTGGTAAAAAATCCATTCGCCTGCGATATTAAAATCAATCGCACGACTTGACGTGATTTTGCTCCTATATTGACCGTCTAAAGAACACAGGTGAATCGTCTCCTCAAAGCGATCGATATAATAGATACCTCGACCCGTCACATTGATCATCGAAGCGCTCAATTCGGCGATAAAAGTCGTGTTACCTGTATTCGCGTCGACGCGAATCAACTCCTCATGGCCATTTTTTACCGTGGAGCAATAGATATCCCCTTCAAACAAGCAGACATTTTTGCACTCGCCATCGAGTAACCGCCTTACTTTGAAACTATTGATATCCATACTGTAGAGAGCGCTGTCTTTTCCGTATACAAATACGATTTTATCCTTGTCAACATTAACCCATCGACAAGGGAAAAGGTCACTCCGCTTTTTAATACTGCCGTCGGCAATATCGAGAGAATAAAATCCATCCTCTCCGGCGATATAGTATTTCGAGTTCACAAGATGAAGTTTGCCCACCATGTCTTCGCGCAGAATATCGCGATCTAATGTATAGATGTTTGTTTGCATAATCTTTGAGCCGGAAGAATAGTAAAGCCACCCATTCATGTAGCTCAGCGCTTGCGCGTTTTGGCCGCGCACGATCACATCTCCCTCCGTCCCCTTTTCAGACATTTTGATGATGTCACCGTCGAGAACATAAAAAACTGAATCGGCACCTTGCGCCGCAAAAGCGCCACCTTCAATCGCCATGTTACCGGGTCGATTGCCGCGCGTAGCATCTTCGTCCATATCGCCGATTTTGACAATGGGAGCATCTTCATACCCATCGACATATCCGATGTCAAAGCCGCTCTTATAACCTACTTGCACTCCTTTGTCTTTTCCCAGCTTGTTTCCAATACCGTAGGATAACAACGAAGGTAGCACCATCATGGTGACAAGACAGGCGGCGATCGCGATTCTTCGACTCGTTCTTCGGTGAGATTTCTCTCTCGTAATGAAATGGTCAATCACCTCGACGCTCTGGATGCGAGACTTCGGGTCAAAGGCGATGCATCGCTCAATCAAATTGCGCAATCGGTTATTCACGACTTTCGCCTCTAAATCTGATCGCGAAACATGCCCGGTTGCCATGAAAAGTATGACGACACCTAATGAATAGATATCGGTCAACGGTGACGTTTGCTCAAAACCGAATTGCTCCGGAGGCGCGTAGTCTAGCGTGAGCACGACCGATGTATCTTGCGTGCTCTCCTCTTTATGGACACGCGATATCCCGAAATCAATCAAGTGAATACTTCCGTCATATCCCACAATGATATTCTGCGGTTTGATGTCGCGATGAATGACGGGAGGCGTTTGCGCGTGGAGATAACGGAGAATTTCCGTTATTTTAAGTACGACTCCAAAAATATCTTTTACACTTAGCACGCCTTTGGCTCTGACAATATCGTAGAGCGATCGCCCTGCGATGTATTCGCGGACAATATATTTCTTGCCGTCTTTTTCATAAGTTTCGAACACTTTTGGAATGCCGGGGTGGTCAAATGAACTTAAGATTTTCGCTTCTTCCAGAGCGTCTTCTTCGGGGTAATCTTTTGTGACGCGGAGAATAGCCTTGATACCATCTTGCTTTCGTCTCAAAAGATAGATTTCTTTTTTGCCATTTTCGTCTTTTCGAATACAACTTTCAAAAGCGTAACGGTGAATCAACGCCTCCGGCATCCCTTCACAAGAGATCGTTTCATTAAGCGTTGCGTTATAAGCATTCAAGAAACTGTTGACATCACTGCCGAAATACTCGGGGTTTGATGAAGGGATAATTTTTGGCGATGACACTTGCATAGGCTCTCTCCCTTTCGCTCGACTCGGAGCCAAGCTTATTATGCGTTGCGAACTATTGATTGGCGCTAACTGAACTATTGTCCTCGGACGGATGCCACTGAACAGCTGAGGCGTCAGCAACACAGGGGCAAGAACTGTTCCAAACAGAATGTAACAGTAGATGATGATGGTGACGGGGGCAATTCCTTTCCTTGTGATTAAGAAGAGACCTCGGTCTATACAAAGAACGGCGATCAATAGGAAACCTTTGTTTTTGCGCACAAATTCCGCAATCAATCGTAAGCCTTCCGTAAATCGCCCGTCGAGCTCATCGACACTCGTCGAAGGGAACGATTTCATGTTGAGTTTTATTTTGTTGGCTAAATAACGACATGCTCCCGCGAGCATGGAGAACGCGTGACCGACAAAGGAGATGGCGACAATAACGGTGTGTGGAAATTTTTCTATCTTATCCTCAGGGAATCGGCTGCGCATCACAAATCCGCGTATACAAGGAAGAATCACAAAAAAGACATTACAGGTAATAAACCCCGCCCACAAGAGATGTATATTCCCAAAATAGCATTCGAGCAATACAGTCGGGATGAGCATGATCTCATTGATGATCGAGAAAAAATACAAGAACATATAAAACGCGTCGCATTTTCGTGTTCTCCCGAGAACAATCGTGCCGTCAAAAATCATCTCAAACAACCCATACGAATATCGATGTTGTTTCCCCGTTTCCTCGGCAAATGTTCGGCTCACATATTCGGTAAACTCGAGACCGTTTAGCTGAGCGTATTTCCCGTGATACCCCATATTGTAAAAACCGATCGCTTTATCAAAATCCTCGGAGACTTTGTTTTCGGACCAAAGCCCGCTTTTTTCCAAAATACTCTTTCTGATAAAAGCGTTATGTCCCACCAGAGGGACAAAGAACCCTTGGAGCGCTTTACATGGCCAAATATTGTGAAAGAGATTGTTCGTCTGGTGTCCTGTCGCATAAGAAAAATAATTGTCCGACATATTAATCGCGACGGTCGCGCATTGTATATAGGCGAGTTTGTCATCGGATGCGAATTCGGGGACGACCGCCTCAATTATCTTCTCTTTGACGCCGGAATCTTTGTCCAGCAAAAGAATTATTTCTCGAGTCTCAATATCGCCTTCGGCATACCCTCCTTCGAACGTGCCGCCCGCGCGCGTCAAATCACCGAGAGCATTCCCCTGGACTGTCGCATTGCCAAGTCGAATCGTGTAATTAAGATTGGAAGCTTTCTTGAAAAGACCTGCACGCCCTTGAGCCGGTCTCACAACAAAAGCGACACCTGATCGCCTGTAAAATGCGATGCGCTCAGCCGCTTTCATTTCTTTCTCAGAAAGTTGATTTGAATTACTCGAGAATCGATGCATCAGATCATCCGCGATATCACGTGAGCAGATACCACCCAATAACGGTGCGAGACCATCATCGGACACGATGATGTTGGCCGATAGACCGCTGTATTGTTGATAGCGTTTCGCGGCCGCGATACTACCGCGAATCGTCTCAAAGATGACGGCATTCTCTTCAGTGTATACGGGGATACTGATGGTGACAGGAAAATACGAGGAACGCTCAACCTCACTTCTCGCGACATTCATATAATGCTTTCTATTAATTCGCGTAACCCCTGAGAGAATATCGCAGACGGAAGGTCGCAAAGACCAGAGAACATCAGCCAAATAATAAAACGGATAAATAAAAAAAATAAAAGATACTAGCAATCGAAATAAGCTCTGGATCGACATGCCATACAGAAAAAACAATCCTACATGGATGAAGGCATTAAGTGCGAGCGAAGCAACATATGGCCATACGCCGCAAATACCGTTCCCGAGTGTCTCCGGTATTCTCTTCGCCCGTCTCGTTCGGTTTTTCTTCACCCTGATCATCGCCATCTATCCATTATTTTCCAAATGGATTTGCCTTCATTTGCGCGAGCGCATACCAACTCGTCGCACTGATACTCTGTTGATTGTGATACTCCCAAAGGACTTTTGAACCACTCACATAAAAGCCTGTTGAGACACCGTCTCTATCGGCGGCGGGGATGCTCCCATCACGCGCTTCCTGAGTTTTCAAATAGAGGATTTTCGAATCGTATTTTTCCGATTCGCCAAGCTCACTGTAACAAAGAGCCATTTGGGCTGTTCCTTCATTCCATATGCCATCTAAGTCTCCGGCACTAAAATCAAATCCGGCCCCTATAGACATCCTGTCTTCGACAAACGAAATAATTTTATGCGCGTTGAAAAGTTCCTCGCGAAGCGCCAGAATAGCCAGCGAATTGGAGTCTAAGGGAATAACGCCTTTACTGATTGTCTTTCCATCTTTCTCAGTGCCGGTATAAAAGCAATGAAATTTGTCATCATACATGGAGAGGACGAAAGACTTCGCGTGGTCGGATGCCTCGAAATAGACGGCCGCTTTTGTCGGATCACTTTCTTTAATCGCGCCGGCCATCACGTTGAATGCTCGGATCAGGTCAATGTTGTGCTCTGTTGATTTGTAATCAACTTTTATCTGGTCGTTATCCCATCCTTCATAGCCGGCCGTAAAACCTCCCGTTGACGATTTTAATGTCAAAACAAAATCGGCCGCTCGGACGGCTGCATCAAGATACTCCGTTTTCTTGTCTACCGATGCATTTTCGGCAGCCTTACAAAGAGCCAATATGGACCACGCCATATTACCTGTCGACGTCGAAACGGTGTAATAATCCTCCTGCCAACGACCTGATTGCCAAAAACCGGGAAGCCTTATCGTCACTTTCCCACCTGTGATGGAGCGTCCCGAATCGCTTCGTGGATCACCGCTCGTGTAGGCATTCCGAAATCGCCCGTCTTTGAACAACCGGTCGTGATCTTGGGCAAACACGAGCACATCGGCCAATTTTTGTACGTGCCATACGGCTCCCGCTTCTGATAACGCGATCAAGGCCATAGCATTGTCATATATATATGCATGGTCCGAAGGACCGCCCTTACTTTCATCAACGCTCGCAATAAAACCGCCGCTCTCTTCCACACAACCGGCGAGAAATCCGGCGGCAGAAGATACATTTCTTATGTCATTTGCCGCCGGTTTAATCTCTTCACTACCACGGCATCCCGTGATTGTTAATAAAAAAATAAAGATCAAGGATAGCGCGATCCTTCTCTGTCTCGCTGTATTTTTCATACAGACCTCCAAGTGCTCAGCAGAAATGACTCGTCGTCTTTAATTAATAAAATTATAGGTGTGGGGATGATCATTCCTGTATGCGCATGGCATACAAAAGGCTTCAATCAGTCGTTCTCCGTCCCGTCGTCCAAGGGCGCTAATTGCAACGTTCGCATAAACTCATAAGTATCAATGATGTCATAGCCGTGGTTAATCGCGAAAATGATCGCGGCATCTCGTTTGATGAGAGGATGTAAAGCCCCGGAATGTGTGACGGCCAACATGCGTTGCGTTGTCTTCAAATCGAGAGACATGGCGATCGCAATTAAAAGATAATAATCTCTTTTCCCCAGCCTTCGCCCCTCCATAATCTGATAACCATACGTGCGCGACAAATTAGCTTTGCGAATGACTTCGCTTTTCTTTTGTCCTGTCTGCGTGAGCAGGTCATCAAAAAAAGCCCGGATATCATCATCCAGAAAAGCGTCCCAATGTTGTGGGAAAGAGTCGCCTTTCAGTTGTTCTTGCATGAGTTTTGTGTCTAAAGGATTTTTCGGACGACTTTGATCGTTCATCTGACTCATGCTCCTCTTCTACAGTATATTTTTACATTATCATATTTATCAGAATTAGTTGTTATATGTTCCCTTTAAAAAATCACCTCGAGGAATCTATGAATGGATCAATTGACCCATGAAGCAACGCTGCCCTCGGAATCAATTCGCACTTGTAGTTGTTGGTTGATCGCTTGTTTCAGCATGGGGACGTGAGAGATCACGCCAATCAAACGGTTGTCAACGGAGAGGTCTTGCAAGACATGGATGGCGTCTTGAAGCGATTCCTCGTCGAGACCACCAAAGCCTTCATCGATAAAAAGCGCGTCGATCTCCACACCACCCGCATGTTCAGACACGACATCAGAGAGACCAAGCGCCATCGAAAGCGCCGCTTGGAATTTCTCACCGCCGGATAGCGTCGAGACGGGGCGCGTCTTCGCTGTCCAGAGATCTTCTACGGAAAGATCAAGCCCCGTTCTTGATCGTCCATCTTTACCTTTCTCAGATCGAATGAGCTCATAGCGGCCGTTTGTCATTCTCGCGAACCGTTGGTTGGCACGATTGATCACCTGTGTAAAATACCACGTCTGAATAAAGACCTCGAAACTAATTTTATCGGCCTCTTTGTGGTTACCTGTCGCGAGATCGGCTATATCTGACAGCATTTTTTCTTCTTCTAGAGCTTCCAATGTTTTCTTATGCATCGATTTGATACTCTCGAGAATATCTTGATATTTAGCAACGCGTCCCGATTGCTCAAGATGAGCTTCTTTCAATGCAGATAGTTGCTTTTGCAACGCATCAACGACCGCCACTTCCTCGGCTTCATCTCGCTTTGACAGTCCTTTTATCTCACGGCTCAGGCGATCGAGATCGCGGACGTTCGCATCTCGCTTGCTTTTCTCCTCGTCGACCTTCTGTTCCAAATCAATGCGCTCATCATCTTTGAGGCGCTTCTCTCGATAATCATTCTCCGAGACAAACAAACCTTTCTCCAGCGCTTCGTAAAACTCATTTTCTTTCGCGAGATAATGCTTCTTTGCCGAATCACAGGCTAATTGAATGCTCTTTAGCGTCGCTTCGGCGGCTGTTAACGTTTCACGGGCTTGTCTCTCATTTTCTGTCGCCTGCTTGTATTCTCGCTCAAGGAGATCCTGACGTTCTTTTTTCTGGTCGAGAGATGTTTTAACTGTTCCGAGCGATGCACCCGACACGCGTTTTGTTAAAGCTGAAATCTCTCCTTCCAGCTTCGTCGCCCTCAATTTCCCTTCTTGGATCTCTCGGCTCTTTAACGCGATTTTCTCTGTGAGATTTCGCATAGCTTCGCTTGTCTCTGTTATGTCGCGCTTAAGTTCTTCTCGGCGATCAGATTGAGCCTGTAAAGCCTTTTGCTTTTGATCGGCATCCGATTGTTCTGATGTCAAGAATTCGTTCAACTGCTGCAAGCTGTCTTGCAACTCAACTATTTTTTGGGTCATGAATTCGAGCGCGCCACCGGTTAATTCCGAGTCATGTGTCGCTTCAATTTCTTCTTGTCGATTGAGACAAGGAAGTTTATCGGTCAGAGCGTCAGCTTGAAATGAGACGCGATCAAGCGTTGATCGTGTCTTCGAGATATCTCTTTCGAGAGCCGAACTGGCCTCATCCGCGATTTGGCGTTTCGCTTGCGCTTCCTTTTCGAGACGCTCGACTGCCGCTTCATCAAGGGAATCTTCCGACAAGGTCGCTTTATGCGGGTGCTCTTTCGAGCCGCACACAGGACACGGTTCCCCCTCGACTAACTGAAGAGCCAAATAGCCGGCTCGTTCTCGAAACAGAAGATCGGAAGCTTCGTGCGCTTCTTCAGCCGTTTCTCGCCACGCCTGTCGCTTCTCTTCGCACTGCTCGCGTTGTTTTAAAAGCCCTTCTACATCTTTTTTGAGGTTGTCGGCGTCTTGGCGCAGTGAAGATACTTTCAAGTGATCAGCCCGCACATCATCGGCATGCGCTTTTGCCATCGTCAAGTCATGAGCGACGTCTGCCAAAGAATCGAGTTCATCCTGCTTTTCCTGCAGCGCATCGCTGAGCTCAGAACGCGTGGTGAGAAATTGCTCATGCGAATTCTCAGCTTCTTCAACAACCTTGTTCTGAGTCTCAGCCGCTTGTTGCAGAGGAGCTAAACTTTCCAAGATCTTGAGTTCATCCTCAAGTTTGCTTATCTCTAGAGGAAGCTCTCCCCGTTCGCGATCGTATTCTTTCGCTTTAGCCAATTGAGAGGCAGCCTTGTCCAAATCGACAGCGGCATCATGCCTGTTTTCTTCCGCTTGCTGAAGGTTTTCTTTCGTTTCTTTTAAGGTGCTTCTCGCTCCTTCTAAAGCATTCCAGGATGGATCGACGAGGCGTGTCGCGCGGTCGTCATCTTCGAGACGTTTTTTCATCTGTTCAAACGCTCGCTCCGTTGCTTTCAACTGATCGCGTTCTTCGACCGCTTTGTCAAACTCGAGAAGTTTCTCATTGTCTTTACGCAACTGTTCGAGTGATATTTGAGCTCTCCCCAGGCGACGGTCGGCCGCTTCTTCCTCTCGACGAACAATATTGAGAGAGCTCACCATCTCGGCATCAATACGATCGAGATCAGTGATACACTCGGCGACACTCCAGAACGAGCGCAACGAGACAATCTCTGCAAATCTCAGTCTAGCTTCTGTCTCTTCTTCGGGAAGCACAATACTCCCAAGCTGGTGAAACAGCATACCTTCAAGCATCGAGCGGTTCGACTTCGCGTTCTTATATTTCTCGGAGATTAGAAGCTGCATTTTCTCATAGAGACTTGTATTAAAAAGCTTCCTAAAGATCGCCGATCGATCGTTGCTGGACGTTCCGATAAGCTCATAAAACTCGCCTTGCGCAATCATCGCGACTTGCCGAAACTGCGTCTTATCAAGCCCCAACAACTCCGGGATGGTATCGTCAACCGTTTTGATTTTTGTCAACACGCGACCGTCAGGAAAGGTGAGCTCAACTTCCGCCGCGCACTCTGTCAATCCTTTGCCACGCATTTTGGGTCGCTCATATGCCGGACTTCGTCTGATCGTGTAAGTTTCACCTCGGAGAACAAATTCAAACTCGACAAAGGTCTCCACATCAACGGCCGCAAAATCGCTTCGAAGTTTACTGCTCCCACGCGTCATGCCGCTCGTATCGTTATAAAGGGAATACATAATCGCGTCAAAGATCATCGTTTTGCCGGATCCCGTATCTCCCGTAATCAGAAACAATCCTTCATGCAGCTCGTCGAAAGATATGGTCGTCTTTTTCGCATATGAACCAAAAGCGCTCATGGTCAGTCTAATCGGCTTCATGAGATGCCTCCTGCGGCTTCTTCTTCCGCCCTTTGCGCTACTATGCGCACGACGGATAGTTGTTCATCTGACATTTTGCGCCCCAATTGACGCTCGAAAAAATCTGTGAATAAATCGACCGCGCTTTTCTTTGTCAAATCCGCCTTCGATAAAAGTACCCCCTTAGCCATCTCCTCCGAGCGCTCTCGGTCAAAAAGGAGACGCATAATATAGGGGTAGTATTCTCTTAAACGGTTCATCGGATCGGTGACGGGACCTTGGTCTGTCAGAGTCACTTCGAGATAGTCCAATCGAGACTTATCTTCGTCTCGCTTCATCACTTCACCTTGCTCTAAAAGTTCTGATAATGTTCCTCGAATACGGCGCATATCGCGCAATCGCGCCAATGGTTTTTGTCTGATGGTGACAATTTTGTCAGGCGATAAGTCAACGACGAGCGCACCCTTTACATGATTGGCCTCCGAAAAGGAATACGGTAGCGGCGAGCCTGAGTAATAGACGTGATCGGTACCAACTTGTTGTCTCCCGTGAAGATGCCCGAGCGCAACGTAATCAAATCCCGAAAAAACGTCGACATTAATTTCGTCCGCTGTGCCGACTTGCAACATCTCCGAATCGGAGCGAAGAAGGTTTGAGCCTTTCGCGATGACGAATTGATGGGCGATTATCACATTCATCCCTTCTTTGCGTATCACCGTTGAAAGCGCGGCCTCGACAGCTTCTTCCACCGTCTTGATCTCACGGTCTGGGAAAAAGCGTCGCACCATTCCGGCTCGAATAAAGGGCATAAGGTGGAAATTTGTCTTATATCCATCCTCGTCGCAGACCACTTCGACGCACGGAACAGATCCGTCAAAAACGCCTGCGATATGAATGTTATGTTTCTCAAGAAAAGATCGTCCAAACGACAAACGCTCACCTGAATCGTGGTTGCCGGCGACGATGAGAATCGGTATCGAGAGATTTGACAATTGAATGAGAAAGTTCTCGAACAAATCGATCGCTTCAACCGAGGGGATCGCTTTGTCGTAAATATCGCCCGCTATGACGATCGCATTTGGCTTTTCAAGTCGGCACAATTCGACGATAGAATCGAGCATAACTTGCTGATCGTCCACCATTGAGAATTCGTGCACTCGCTTCCCAAGATGCAGATCAGAGACGTGAATAAATCGCACGGCTATTTCTCCATTTCCAGAAATTCCAAGAGCTTTGGTAATTCCCTGTAGGCCTGCTCATGCCCCAAGAGATACTGTTTAAGAAGCTTATACTCATCTCGATTGACGAGCGTTACATCGAGATTTTCAGGATAGAAAACGTAGGCTCTCCCTTCGCGCTCCAATGCCTCAATCTGTTCTAAGGTTTTGTTGTATCTTATATACCTTGTCATAAAGGCTTCTGCTTCAATGGGTCGATTGTTGAGAACGGCGTCGACAATTTTTAATCGGATCGGAGGCGACAATCGAAAACCTCGTTCGCGCGTCAGCACGAATACAAAGCGTTTATACCCGTCGTTCATGGCCGCCTCGAGAGGGATGCCTGAACCGAGCCCGCCATCGACATAAAACTCATCTTCAATTTTCGTCACGGGCATTAAATACGGAACGGTCGATGAAGCGCGAACGCGGAGAATCAAGTCATCGATCGACTGATAGTCCTCGCGATGCCAATATACCATTTCACCTACATCTCGCTTAAACGCGCCGATCACGCATTCCGCGTCGTTGCGACAAAAAGCGTCATAATCGTAAGGCATGGCGCCTTCAGGGCGCGCTGACTCTGAATAGATATATTCGGAATTAAAAAACCCTTCGCCTTTCAGCCATGATTTCAAGTCTCCAAAGGATGGATCTGACGCGAACTCCGTAAAACTTCTCCGCGTCCTCTCCATATCTCTCGACAAATAGTTCACGGCGAGAGATGATCCGGCAGAAATACCGGCGACATAATTAAAGTACAATTTTTGCTCGAGCAACATCGTCGCGAAGCCGGATGTATAGCTCACGCGCATGCCGCCACCTTCAAAGATTAAGGCCGTATCGTGGATGTTACTTAAAAGCGATTTAACCTGTGACATAATAATCAACGCTCTATTCAATAAACTCTTCTATCTGAATGCGTTTTACAACACATTTTTATAAACAGAATGATCAACACGTCATTTACGGCGTGTGATTCTATGATAACGCTAACCGTTCGATTCGTCAGTTCCCACTTCAGCTTTTCCCGGTAAGAAAACGCGCCGTTTTTCCTAACCTTTTTCTAGCGACTTATTTCATTTAGTTCATCAGCATTTCCAAGCGACAAAATAGAGATACCAAAGAGCGGAAATTAGAATCGAAATGGTGATAATTAAAGTGATCCATCTCCATCGCGACATCGCCTCTGACTGCACGACAATGCCATCCTTTCGACTCTTAAACAAACTGATCTCTCTGTCGTTTCGGTTGTGCCATACTCTGACAAAGCAGAGGAGACGGTAGTAAGGGATCCCAAAACCGTAAGCGTGACGCCATACGTATAATGCTCTCATTGACGATTGCTTCATGTTAAGTTTTCCTTGTCTAGAATGAACGACGGATAAACCAAGAAGTTTTTTCCCAATCGTTGTCCCACACCATACGATGAAAACGACTTCACTTAGGAACATCAAAATAATGGCGACAAATTGATCGACTAATATTCTCGCGAGATCTCTATTCGCAGTCCCTTTCAATAAATAGAGATAGAGAAAATTCCAGAAAACAAGCCACATAGAAAAATCGATCAAACGCGCGAATGCCCTTCGTAAAAGATGGTTCACCATGCTCATATCAACCCTTCATCTCTATTGCCAACCGATATTAAGCGTAACCACTTTTTTCTCCGCGACATACGATCTTCTGATTCCAAATCAGTCGAGGCGAGTCAATTTGAAAGTTCAGCCTTTAGGTTGGCATTTTTTATGATGAGTTCAGCTTCGATGTGGTAAAATGCAAACACTTGCCACGGTTCACTCGGAGGCTTTTTTGTGTGCTTATCGATGAATGGTGAACGATGTTAAATAATGATGTAAAACACAAAATTGATCATTGGACGACAACATATGAAACGAACTAATTATTGCGGACTTTTTTCAGAGCAGGACGTCGGGAAACAGACGACAGCCTGCGGTTGGGTTGAGACGAAACGCGATATGGGCGGCGTGATCTTCATTGATCTCGTCGACCGCGAAGGCGTACTTCAGATCGTCTTCAATCCGGCGTATACAGATCCTGAAGCATTTGCTCTCGCCGAGCGCGTCAGAAATCAATCAACACTTTTGGTTGAAGGGACGATGTTCCTCCGCGATGAGGAGACGGTCAACCCGAAGATCGCGACGGGAACGGTTGAATTGCGTGTGACGCGAGCCGATCTACTTTCCACTTGTGGCGATCTCCCCTTTAACCCCGCCGAAGCGGACGATGTGAGAGAGGACTTGCGCCTGCGTTATCGTTATCTCGATTTGAGACGCAAGCGTCTGCGCGATAATATCCGCTTTCGTCATCGCGTCACATCGGCCATTCGTCGATTCATGGATGGCGAAGGGTTTGTCGATATCGAGACACCGATTCTGACGAAGAGCACCCCGGAAGGCGCGCGCGACTATCTCGTTCCGAGCCGTGTCCACCCCGGTTCTTTCTACGCTCTGCCGCAGTCTCCGCAAATATTCAAACAACTTCTGATGGTGTCGGGATTCGATCGCTATTACCAGATCGCGCGTTGCTTCCGCGACGAAGATCTTCGAGCCGACCGACAACCTGAATTCACACAGCTCGACTTGGAAATGTCTTTCATCGAGATGGAAGATATTCTCTCAACACTCGAGAACTTATTCCGATCTGTTATGGCGGAAGTAAAAGGCATCGAATTTGATGAACCTTTCCCGCGCTTCACTTGGGCTGAGGCGATGGATCTCTACGGCAGTGACAAACCTGATCTGCGCTTTGACCTGCCTATCGTCGATATCACCGATATTGCGGCGACATCGGGATTCTCTGTGTTTACTAAAGTAGTCGAAGCCGGCGGTGTCGTTCGCGCCATCAACGTGCCGGGACAATCCGACTTCACACGCGCCACCATTAATGAACTGACGGATTTCGCGATTTCCGAAGGTGCCGGCGGCATGGCGTGGATCGCTTGGCGTCCATCGGGTGAAATCTACTCCATTTTGACAAAATTCGTCGATGAGAAAAACATGCTTGCACTGCTTGAGCGCGTCGGTGCCAAGCCGGGCGATTTCGTTTTATTCTCAGCCGATAAACTCGATGTCGTCCGCCGCGTCTCCGGTGCGCTTCGACTCCGACTCGGTGAGATGCTGGGACTTCGCGATCCGAACAAATTCGCCTTCGCAATCGTCACTGAATTCCCCATGTTCGAATTCAATGAAGAAGAAGGACGATATACGGCGCAACACCACCCATTCACCATGCCGTTCGAGGAAGATCTCGATTATCTCGTTTCCGATCCGCCGCGCGTTCGATCACAAGCTTATGATTTCGTTTTGAACGGAACAGAGCTCGGATCAGGTAGCATTCGTATACACCGCGGCGACATCCAACGACGCGTTTTCCAAGCGTTGGGACTCGGCGAGAAAGATATTGAGGAACGCTTTGGCTTCATGATCAACGCGTTTGCTTATGGCGCGCCACCGCACGGCGGGTTTGCGTTCGGACTTGACAGACTCGTCATGATTCTCGCGGGCGAGCAATCACTCCGCGATGTCATCGCATTCCCGAAAATACGCGATGCCTCTTGCCCGATGACGGAAGCGCCGACACCTGTCGCCGATGACCAGCTTGAAGCGCTCGGCATCCGCCTCGTCGATTCCGTGCGATCGGAGATGGGACGTCCCGTCAGCCGGGAAGAAAAACGGCGGACGGAACTCGATATCAAACGATTAACCGGTGATTCCCGCCTCATTTTATCCGCGGAAGAAGAAGACGGTATGCGCGACAGCTTGCTCGAACTGATTTCTTTTGCCGATGCGCTCCACGAGATTGATACAGAGGGAGTTGACCCTACCTTCACTTCTTCTGAAGCACATGATGTCTGGCTCACACCGCGCGATGATCGCGCGTTATCGGCAGAGGACGCGCTCGCCAACGCGCCGGACTCTCGAGAGCCGTTCTTTTTCGTGCCGCCCGTCGTTGAGTGAGAAGGGAAACTGAGATGGACTATCAAACAATGCAATTGAAACAATTGGCGGAAGGATTACGAGCACGCGAATTTTCTTCGAGAGAACTCACGGAATCTGTCTTTGCGACCATTGAAAAAAACGACCCGACCATAGGCGCTTATATCACACTGACGCGCGATTATGCTCTAAAGCAGGCCGATCGAGTCGATGAGCTTCTGGCTGAGGGGTTGGCACTCCCCGCTCTCGCCGGTATTCCCGGAGCACTCAAAGATAACATCGCGACTTCGGGAATCCGAACAACCAACGCTTCAAAGATGCTCGCCGATTTCATTCCGCCTTATGACGCGTTCGTTTGGAGACTGCTCCGACAACAAGAAATGGTGCTCTTGGGCAAACTCAATATGGATGAGTTCGCCATGGGACATTCGACGGAAACGTCGGCGTTTCATCTGACTCGCAACCCGTATGACACGACGCGCGTACCCGGTGGCAGCTCCGGTGGCTCGGCGGCGGCCGTCGCATCGGGCGAAGCTTTTTTTGCTCTCGGCTCCGATACGGGTGGATCGATACGACAACCGGCCTCTCTCTGTGGGATCGTTGGGATGCGCCCTACTTACGGTCTCGTCTCGAGGCGCGGCGTGACGACATTCTCTTCTTCTCTCGATCAAGTCGGTCCCATGACGAGAAGCGTTCGCGACAACGCCTTATTGCTCGACACGATTGCCTTTTTCGACTACAAGGACGCGCAGATGGTCAAGCGACCGGACGGCTCTTATGTCGAGGCGATTGAGAAGCCTCTCGGTCAACCTGTGATCGGCTGGCCTCAATCATATTTTGAAACAGACGATTTGCTCGATGAAGTCAAAGAACAACTTGAAAAAGCGCGCGACTTTTACGAATCGATCGGCACCCGTATTGTTCCGATTGATCTCAAAACACTTGACGCCTGCATGGCCGGCTATTACATCATCTCGAGCGCCGAAGGCTATTCAAGTATGAACCGCTACGATGGCATCCACTTCGGCTATCGAAGTGATAAGGGCGAGACACTCGAAGAAATCTATGTTCATTCGCGCTCGGAAGGTCTCGGCGCCGAAGTCAAACGTCGTATCCTGTTAGGTTGCTTCGCGCTCTCACAGGAAAATTTCGACGACTATTTCTTAAAGGCGGCAAAAGCCCGCACCATCGTCATCCGCGAATTCGAAGAGATCTTTGAGACTTGCGACGCGATCCTCACGCCTGTCACGGCGACACCGGCATGGCCTCTCGGCACACACCCGGAAGATTTGGGGGGCAACAAATACAGCAACGATCGCTTCACCTTGCCACCATCACTCACCGGCATGCCGGCGCTGGCGATTCCCGCAGGATTGACGAAAGAAGGTCTTCCTGTCGGAATGCAACTGATAGGACCGCGCTTTTCAGAAGGCATGCTCTATAAACTCGCAGCCGCTTTTGAAGACGCGCACGGGTTATTACCCCTGCCAACGGAGGTGAAAGCATGAGTATCCACGATTATGAAAGTGTGATCGGCCTCGAAGTTCACGTCGAGTTGAATACAAAACATAAAGCCTTTTGCGAATGTTCGACAACCTTTGGAGCACCTCCTAATTCACAAGTATGTCCTGTTTGTCTCGCGATGCCCGGAGCGCTCCCCGTTCTGAATCGCGAAGTCGTCGATTTTGCCATTATGGCCGGTTTGGCAACACACTGCACGATCGAACCGACCTCGCGCTTCGATCGCAAGAATTATTTCTACCCGGACCTTCCGAAGGCATACCAGACGACACAGAATGACTATCCCATTTGCACGAACGGTTATGTCGATGTGGCGAGCAGTGATTGCCAAGAAAATGATTCCGAGGGTTGTGTCGCCGGTATGCGACGCATCAGAATCTCGCAAATCCATATGGAAGAAGACGCCGGCAAACTGATTCACCACACCGACGGGACAGAGATCGATTGCAATCGTTGCGGTGTGCCTCTGCTCGAGATTGTCTCCGAACCCGATGCGCGCTCAGCCGAAGAAGCCGTCGCCTATCTTCGCAAATTGAGAGCGATGGTTCGCTATACCGGTATTTCCGATGGCAAGATGAACGAAGGATCGCTTCGATGCGATGTCAACTTGTCGATTCGCAAAAAAGGTGAATCAACTTACGGGACGCGCGTCGAGATCAAAAACATCAACTCCTTTAACTTTGTCGCTCGAGCCATTGAAAGCGAATTCAAACGTCAAGTCGAGCTCCTCGAAGAAGGCGAAAGAATCGTCCAAGAGACTCGTCGATTCGATGAAAAGACAGGCCAAACGTATTCGATGCGGTCGAAAGAAAACGCCGCCGATTACAGATACTTCCCCGACCCCGATCTCGTTCCCGTCCGCGTCACAGACGAAGAGATTGAAGCCATTCGAAAGACGATCCCGCGCATGGCGGACGAGCGACGAGCCATCTACACCGACACTTATGAACTGACACCTTACGAAGCGGAGCGTCTGACAGAAGACAAGGAGATGAGCGATTTCTTCGAAAAAGCCGTCACGCACACGAGCTACCCGAAAACGCTCGTCAACCTCATCCTCGCCGATATCTCGCCTCTCTTCACTGAAGATACGGTCGAGATCCCGGTCAACCCCGCAAGCTTAGGCGCGCTGGCTGACCTGCTCGGACAAGATGAGATCAACAGCAATACGGGCCGTCGCATCTTAAAATCTCTCTTAGAGAAAGATTTCGATCCCAAGGATTACGTGCGAGAGCACAATCTCGCCCAGATCAACGATCGCGATGCTTTACAACCGGCCGTTCAAGCCGCCATCGCCGCTCATGAGCGTGCCGTCAAAGATTATCTCGGCGGCAAAGAAGCGGCTCTTCGAGCGGTCATCGGTTTTGTCATGAAAGAGACGCAAGGCCGAGCTAACCCCGTTCTCGTCGAAGCGATGATCCGCGAAGCCATCTCGAAATGATGATCTCTGTTTAATTTAACGGTGCGAATAAACAATAGAGGGCATCTCAGAAGAGATGTCCTCTTTTTGATGGTCGCATATGTGGCTGATACGGAGACAGTCAATGGTTCTCAAAGAGACGCATTCATGACAAGCGGCTGAAAACTGAGAAAGCCTGCCAAAGAATTGCGACGGCAAAAAATGCTTATCTTTGTAGCACTTTCGCGAGAAATTCACGGCAACGAGGTGTCTTCGGATTTCCGAATACTTCATCCGGTGTGCCCTCTTCGGCGATGACACCTTGGTCGATAAAGAGCACTCTTGTCGCGACTTCTTGGGCGAACCCCATCTCGTGAGTCGCGACGATCATTGTCAAGCCACTTGCGGCCAGCTTCTTCATGACATCGAGCACTTCGCCGATCATCTCGGGATCCAAAGAAGACGTCGGCTCGTCGAAGAGCATGATCGACGGGTTCATCGCCAAAGCTCGCGCGATGGCAACGCGCTGCTTTTGACCGCCGGAAAGACGCGACGGATACTCATCGATTTTATCGGCAAGCCCGACGCGTCGCAGAAGTTCCAGTGCGCGATGATCCAACTCTGTGGAGGCAGTCCGATGAACGGCCCGCGGCGCGAGGGTGATATTTTGTCTAACGGTGAGATGAGGAAACAGATTGAATTGTTGGAAGACCATTCCCATTTCTTGTCTGATTCGATCGACGGGCGCACCGCGCTCTGTGATCTCTTGTCCGTGGATCGAGATGGTTCCCGATGTCGGATTCTCTAACAAGTTGATACACCGCAGGAACGTACTTTTGCCTGATCCCGAAGGCCCGATCACCGCCAACACTTCACCTTGCCGGATACTGGTCGATATGCCTCTTAAAACTTTAAGATCCCCAAATGAGTGTTCTAAATTTTCAACTCGAATCACTTCTTTCATCTCGATTTTGCCGCCTTTCGATCACCTCTCGCTAAAAAACGCTCCAGTTTGTGCATCAGCCATGTCAAAATCATGACGATCAGCAGGTAGATGAAAGCGACAGCCAAGAGGGGCGTCGCCGCATCATACGTCGCATCTTTGATGTTTAACCCTGCGCGTGTCAAATCATTGAGAGCGATATAGCCTGCGACTGAGGTTTCTTTTAACAAGGTGATCAGTTCGTTAAAAAGGGCGGGGAGGATGTTCTTGATAGCTTGAGGAAGAATGATCATTCGCATCGTTTTTGCATAAGAAAGGCCGAGCGCGCGCCCTGCTTCCATTTGCCCGATATCGATTGACTCAATTCCGGCTCGGAAGATTTCGGCCACATAGGCGCCTGAGTTGATCCCGAAAGCGATGCCTGCCGCCAAAAGCTTGCTGACGCCGGGATAGTTTTGGAAGACGACAAAGTAAAGGATAAAGATCTGGATCATCACGGGTGTTCCGCGGATGACCGTGATATACACGTTGGCGATGACACGCAAGGCGCGAATCCGAGCCCCCGCTCTGTATAAAACATTGATTAGACTCAAAACTAAACCGATGACGATGCCGAGAGCGGAGGCCATCAAGGTCATTAAAACAGTATTGCGCAACCCTTCAATCAACCACAAATACCGATTTTGACGAACAAAGTTGTCATAACATTTGTCGAGGAAGGTTTGCCACTGATCGGGAGCAAACACTCCTGACCGCCATAGGAGGATGACGATCAGAATCATCAGCACCCAGAGTGAGTAATCGGCACGGCTTTTTCTTTGATTTCTGTCGATCCGTATTTTCATATGCCTAGTTTTGACTTTCTCTTTCCATCATCAACGAAGACAGTTCTTTCATTGCCGATTACTCTTCAAATGAACTGACTCGAATGACAAAGATCTGTCGCGCGTTATCAAAATAAGGTATCGAGAAGTCGATATTTTCTTTGCGTTCTTCCTTGACCGTTAATCCGGCGGCGATGACATCAATCCTGCCCGAATCGACCGCTCCGATGAGTGAGTCAAAGTTCATCTCTTCGATGACGAGTTCCATCTCCAAGTGTTTGGCCAAGTACGCGCAAATTTCTACATCGACACCCACAATGCCGTCGCTCACCTTCATCTCATAAGGCGGAAAACCGGCTTCCGTTCCCATCACGAGCTTGCCGTTTTTAGCCCCCTTGTTCATGTCGATATCAGCGGCTTTGAAGTCATCGCCTTCAGAGTATTTCGCGACAATATCATCTAACACCCCGTCCTTTTTCATCGCTTCAATCAAGGGGTTGATTTTCTCTAAAAGAGCGGCATTGCCCTTTTTGATTCCGAGTGCATAAGCCTCCGTTTCATAATCTCCGGGCAAAATCATCAGCTCGCTGTTCTTCTCGATGAATCGCTTCGCAGGTCCTTCATCCATTAGCGTCGCATCCACTTTCTTTTGTTTCAACGCCAGGATTGCATCGGCGTATTTTTCATAACTGTGAACTTGTTTCTCGTTCCCTTCACCGACAAGATCGAGTGCGAGATATTCGCCCTCCGTTCCTTTTTGGACTGAAATATTCAGTGTCTTGATATCATCAGCCGTTTTAATCTTGACCTTCTCATGATCATCTTTCTTTGAACAGGCAACCGCGCCTAGGCAAAGAACCAGAATAATCAAGAGAGCGAGACTAATTGATAATGTGCGTTTCATCGCTCGTCCCCCCGTACTTTTTATTGCATGACAGTCTATCACATAATTATTCTAAATATTAAATAAAGATAGAATTAGATTTTCATGTTAAGTTGTGCAAATGACCTACACAAAGGGATTTTAGATAACCATGAACAAGAGCATAGATATGCAATAATATACAAATGGGTGGTCTTGTCCGATCCGTTGATCGTTTGCCATTGTTTTTAACACTAATTACGACCCATGCCATGTTTTAATAAACGACATTCACTGAATAATAAGAGCTATGTTTCAAACGTGAGACTTTGTTTCATTTTTGAAGAAAAATAAAAAACAAAAAAACAGGCATCTCAAAAGAGAGGCCCTCTTTTTTCGTATAAAGAAGTCGTTAAACGGAAAAGCGAGTACCGAGGTACCCGCTCATCCAGCAAACTGTTTTTTGAAAAAGTTCTCTCTGTTCTACGACGTTCTTATAAAACGATCGCAACGAAAGTTTTATTAATACGTCAAATTGTTCAGCGTCGTCTCGTCAAAAGCGCGGAGCAGTTCTGTCGCGAGTGCGGCCGCGGCTTCAACATCACAGAGTTTCGCCCAACCGTAGTGCGTGTGAATATATCGGACGGGAACGCCTATCACGATCGTCGGAATGCCGGCGCCTTCCGTATGGATCAAGCCGCCATTCGTTCCTCCGCCACTTCGAACACCTTCTTGTACGGGAATGTCGTGTTTACGCGCTGTCTCGAGCGCGAGCTTTTGGAAGCCCGGATGGGTGACCATCGATCGGTCGATATGGCGTAGCATGGGACCTTTTCCGAGAGATGTCTGTCTCTGATCGGCCGGTGCGAAATAATCATCAGCCGGAGTCCCCTCGAAGACAATCGCGAGGTCGGCTTCCACTTGGCGAGCCGTCACGACGGCTCCTCGGCCACCGATCTCTTCTTGCGTCGAATAAGCGGCCACGACATCACATGACAATTCATCGCCTGCAAGTTTTTTCAGCGTCTCTGTCATCGCAGCACACCCGATTCGGCAATCAAACGCTTTGCCGAGCAGCAGATCGTGTTTCTCATCATAGGAGAAATCGACATCAGGCACGACAGGCGCTGCCACGTAAATACCAAAATCCTCTTCCGCTTCACGACCGTTACTCGCGCCGATATCCAATTCGATTTGCTCGATTGTCACGCCTTGTTGTCTCTCGGCATCGGAGAGATAATGCGGAGGTTTGCTCGCGGCGATCGCCTTAACCCATTGCCCGTCGCGCGTTCTGACACGGAACATATGAGCAGGAACATTGGCGGCAACCCAACTTCCAAGCGCTTGAATCCGCAACATTCCGTTATCGCGAATAGAATGAACGATCAATCCCACTTCATCGAGGTGCGCGTCGAGTTGCACGCGCAGGCGATCACCTGTATTCCCTTCTCTGTGCACATACACATTCTGCATACAGTCAACAGCTACTTCACCGTAAGAGCCGGCAAGTTCAACAGTTAAATCCGCCACCTCATGCTCAAAACCGGAAGGCCCATTGGCCTCCGAAAACTGTCGAATTAACCCGACCAATTCAGCTTTTTTAACCTCGTTGTATGAATCCACTTTCTGCCTCTTTCTTATTCCAACTCTTTTTGCCAGCCATAAAATTGATCATTCATTCCATCACTGGCGTCATTTCTTTTTTAACACCATCTATTATAGCCTTCAACTCGAATAAAGAAAGACGGAGCCATAGCGGTCAAAAAACGACGCTTCAAGCCGAGAAGCCGGCGGTATAGATAAGATGTTCATTCGCAGACATCAAAGACGGCAAAAAACCATTGAACGCCACCGTTACCATTCATTTACTAAATTGACCATAATGATTAATGTTGTATTATAACCAAAGACTCAAACCATATAATGAGCGGTGAACATACTTAATTTTGCCGAATAAAGAGGAGTATTTTCGACGATGATTCAGTATCCCAAAGTAAGGAAAAGCGCGGTTCAAGATCTAATATTTGGAAAAATGATTGATGACCCATATCGCTGGTTGGAAGATGACAGAAGCCTTGAAACAGCGCAATTTGTCAATGAGCAGAATGCCGTGACGCAAGCGTACTTGGAACAAATTCCTGATCGAGATAAGATCAGAAAACGGCTGGCCGACCTCTATAATTATGAGAAATACGCTCTCTTTCATGTTCACCGCGAACGCATCTTTTATAACTACAATACGGGCCTTCAAAATCAACCTGCTTGGTTCACACAAAAAGGGCTTGATTCTAAAGCGGAGCTTCTCTTAGACCCCAACACATTGTCAAGGGAGGGAACGACTGCAGTCACCTTCCTGACAGCTTCGAAAGACGGGAGATTCTTGCCGTACCTTCTGTCTGAAGCAGGTTCCGACTGGCAAACCTTGAAAATTATCGACCTAGAAAATAATAAGACACTTGAAGACGAGCTTCATCATGTTAAATTCACTGAGACAGCTTGGGAAGGAAATGGTTTCTATTATTCACGTTATGACGCTCCTCAGGCCGGAAGCGAACTTTCGGGTAAAAACGAAAACATGAAAATTTGTTTTCATGTTGTGGGTACTTTGCAAGAAGAGGACGCATTGGTTTATGAAGATCCCGCGAATCCTACGAGATATTTCCGCCTAAGCACGACAAAGGATGAGAAGCACCGACTGATTCATGTTTCTGAAGGAACTGATGGAACTGAAATACTAATCTTTGATCACGAAGCGGATGGCTTTGTTAAACTTTTTTCAGGACTTGATGCGAACCGTCAATTTGTCGGCCAATTCAATCATCAACTGTTGTTTTTGACTGATGAGAATACACCCAACCAAAAAATTGTGACATGGAATCCCGATACGAAAGAGCTGAAAGATCTCATCCCAGAAGAATCTATCGCGTTGAAGAATGCCGTTCTAGTCGGTGAAAATTTAATTTTAGAGTATCTGGAAGATGTCGCGTCCAAAGTCATCGTCTTTAATATCAGTACGGGGGAGAAAAAGGAAATAGCATTGCCGGGGCTTGGCAGTGTTTTACAGATAAGTGGTTCAGAGGAGCTGGGTGGATTTCTCTATAGCTTTGGTTCCTTGTTGGCTCCCATCAGTCTCTATTTCTATGATTTTGCGAATGGCGTTTCAAATGTTTTTAAGCAATCAAAACTGGCCTTTGACGCATCGGATTTCATCACGGAACGGCACTTCGTGGAGGCTTCCGACGGATCGATGATTCCCCTTTTTCTAACTTATAAAAAAGGACTCCGCAAGGATGCTTTGAACCCGACGTTACTCTTCGCATATGGTGGATTTAGTATTTCTTTGCCACTAAGCTTCAATCCATCGCATGCCTACTTGATAGAACAGGGCGGTATCTATGCCCAAGCGAATATCCGAGGGGGCGCAGAGTATGGTGATGCGTGGCATAAAGCAGGTATGCTACTCAACAAACAAAGAGTTTTTGATGATTTCCGTGAATGCGCAGAATACTTAATTGAACATCAATTCTGTTCTCGCGAGACGTTGGCCATCGAGGGGCGCTCAAACGGAGGCTTGCTCATGGGTGCTGTCATGAACCAACATCCCGAGCTTTACCGTGTCGTTTTTCCCACTGTCGGCGTCATGGACATGTTGCGGTACCATCTTTTCACGATCGGATGGGGTTGGATTCCGGAGTACGGAAACCCCGATGAAGAGATACATTTCAACAATATTTTGCGTTACTCCCCACTTCACAATATTGAGGAAAAAAAATATCCCAGCGTCATGATTATGACGGCCGATCACGACGATCGTGTGGTACCGGCTCATTCTTTTAAATACGGAGCGACCCTTCAGGAAAAGAATCAATCGAAGCACCCCATTTTGTTGCGTATCGACAAGCAGGCAGGACACGGTTTGGGGAAATCTTTGGAAAAAGTGATTGCAGAGCAAGCAGACAAGCTGGCCTTTATGTTTCATGAGATGGAGATGGCGACTTGACTTTTACAGTCTTGTCGCCATCTCTCCACCGCTTAATCTTTAGCTTCGTCCTTTTATTACATTCCGTTTAAATACGGCAAAATAAGCGATACACCAGAGCAACCGTCACTTATGGCATATGCTCTAGTGACCTCTAAGCCTTGTATATCAGTAGTTACAAGGTTTTCAACAGCCAAATATCCTAAGTTCTGTCAAGTTTTGAGTTTGTGCATTATCGCAATACTCTAGAAGATTTAATATTATTTTATGTATAGTTGCACGTAATCGTCTCGTTATAACTGTCTATGACGTTGAAGATCTGCCAAGAAATTATGGGACATTTTGACGTTTGAAGCCTTCATTGCGTTGCTTCATACTATGATTTGTTCAGTAATTTCCCCGACTTGTGCCAATCAAATGATTCTTTTTTGTCTCTTTTGTTTGCGCTTGAAGGGAAATAAACCGCCGATGCTAGTGTGACATGCGTTAGTAAAATGCAACACGAAGCACGGACAAGAAAAATGGTTCAACAACAAAATAGCATAGATGTTGCCATGTTTGTTGAGTAAGAACCAACACGAAAAAAGGAAGAACAAATGAAACATACAATGCAAAGAATCGCCTGCATGACCGCGAGTGCCTTGATGGCAGTCGTCATGCTGGCTGTGCCCATTTCAACAGCTGTGATAAGCGGGCATGAGATTGTTTCGACGCAAAAAACACCGTCGTCGGAGCCGAGTGATGAGGAGCCTCCCATACGATACAACGAGGATGAAAAAGTTTTTATTCTCGACGAAACCGGTATTAACCGCCATCTGCTCTCGATTGATCACTCAAATGAGAACGTAAATGAAAATCAAGAAAAACCGTTAAAAACTGGATTGTCGGGACATTCAATCTCCCCACAATCGAATCCATCAAACTCTCGCGACACCATCATTGTCAATCTGGATAACGCTGACTCAAATGCCCCGGATACAGACCTCGAAACTTTTTCTGCCGATCGCAAACTTAATGCCAATCTCGAAAAAAAGAATGAAGAAATCATTGATGAATTCGAGCGTATTGCAGCTGAGCAAAAAGAAGCTGAAAGAGAAGAACAACTGAAGAAGGAAGCGGCTCGCAAAGCGGCACTAAAAAAAGAAGCCGAAGCAAAAGAGGCAAAGCGTCAAGCGGCGTTAAAGAAAGAAGCTGAAGCGAAGGAAGCGAAGCGTCAAGCAGCGTTAAAGAAAGAAGCTGAGCGTCAAGCGGCGTTAAAGAAAGAAGCTGAAGCAAAAGAAGCTGAGCGTCAAGCGGCATTAAATAATGAAGCGTCACGCGTAGAGGCATCGAATAACGCTGATCGCGTCGCTGATCATGCTACAAATGAGCAACCGCCTGCCACAGAGCAACCTACGCCTATCGTAGCGCCAACCGAACCGGCAGCGCCACCAAAATCGAATGGCAAGTTTCTCATAAAGATAAAGTATCCTGATAAGAACTATGTCGGTAAACCGCTCAAAGTTAAGGATCGAAAATATCTGGAGGGATTAGTCATGGGAGAGTATGGCAACGATTATCTCGGAGCCGTTCTCGTCGCGCAATGTATCCGCGACTCCATGGTTAAGTCCGGAACGAATAGCGCCGCTGTTATTAAGCGCAAGTATGGCTATACAGCGCGCGTCCACTCAAAAGTGACCGACCATGTCAAACGCGCCGTTGCTTTTGTATTTGACGAAGGCGGTAGTGCCGTGCAACATCCCATCTATTATTTCTACGCAAGTAACTACGTCAGAGGGCGTTGGCACGAAACACAGAAATTTATCGTACAAAGAAAAGCAGTCCGTTTCTTCAGCACACGATAGATAAAAAGTGCTAGATTGATGACTGTTTAATCTAGGCTCGTTAAAAAAAAGCATAAAAAGCCCCTGAGTGCTTCGATGGCTCTCAGGGGCTTTTTTTATTTTTATGTAAGGCTTATTCGCCTACGGCGAACTTATGCTCTGTATTTGCTCATATCGCCTTGCTTAGAAGACTTTATGATGCCGGTTGTTCCTCATCGCCATTCTCGATACCTGCCATCAAGAGGCCGAGTCCGCTTCTTGTACAATCGCACTGATCGAGGCAAGCGAGGATTCTACCACTGTAGATGACGAGCATGCGGTCAGGGATCTCAAGAATTTCGTCGAGCTCTGTTGACACCATGAGGACGGCGACACCTTTATCACGCGCTTCAACAATCTGCGACTGGATGTACTTTGTCGCGCCGATATCAAGACCGCGAGAGGGGTGAACGGCGATCAGCAATTTCACATCGCGAGAGAGCTCACGCCCAACGACAAGTTTTTGTTGGTTACCGCCGGAGAGGTTGATCGCCTTCTCCATAATGCTCGGAGTTTTAACTGAGAATTTCTCGACGAGCTCACGACTGTGTTTATCGATCCATTTCCAGTGCATGAAGCCTCTTGTCGAATAAGGTTCTTGGTGACTATCGACCATCGCAATATTCTCGCGAAGGTTCATCTGCCCCACCATTCCCATCTTCTGGCGATCTTCAGGGATATGGCCGATACCCTCTCGGAGTACCTCCTTGGGCGAGAATCCTGTGATATCCTTGCCGTTCAGCTCAATCTTGCCGGATGTTGTCGGAAGCAAACCTGCGATACACTTAACAAGCTCCGACTGTCCGTTGCCATCAACACCGCAAATGCCGACAATCTCACCGGCTCTGACTTCGAAGTTAACATCCTTCAGAATATGAATCCCTTTATCATTTGTATAATTGAGATTCTCCAGGTTAAGAATCACTTCACCCGGCTCCGACATTTCTTTTGCCGTCACGAGTTCAACGTCACGTCCCACCATCAGGTGAGCCAGTTCATTGAGGTCTTTGATCTTCGAAATCTCAAGACCTGACGCCGCCACTTTGCCGCGACGGAGAATCGTGCATCGATCGCAGATCGCTCTGATTTCCGGAAGCTTATGGCTGATAAAGATAACTGTCTTACCTTCCGCGATGAGCTGACGAATGACATCGAAGAGCCCTTCAACCTCTTGAGGCGTCAAGACAGCCGTCGGTTCGTCAAGAATCAGTGTGTCGACGTTTCGATAGAGCGCTTTTAGAATTTCCAAACGCTGTTGTTGTCCGACAGACATATTACTGACGAGCTCCCACGGGTCAATGTTCATGTGGTAGCGCTCAGCCATTTCAGTAAATTCTTTCGCCGCCTTTTTCAGGTCAAGCACCGACTTGTTGCCCTCGTATCCAAGCACAACATTCTCAATAGCGCTGTGCGCCGGAATAAGCATGAAGTGTTGGTGCACCATGCCGATACCGAGGTTAATCGCGTCGCGAGGTGAGCGAATATTGACCGTCTCGCCGCGATACAAAATCTCGCCTGATGTCTGCTCGTAAAGACCGAACATGATATTCATCAACGTGGATTTGCCGGCGCCGTTCTCTCCCAAAAGAGCGTGAACTTCACCTTGCTCCACGGAGAATGAGACATCATCATTCGCGACGACAGGTCCAAAACGTTTCGAAATATTTCTCATTTCAAGAATGGTTGCCATCTGTCGCCTCCTATTCTTTGATATACGGTTTGCCGCTACCGACAGGTTTATTCGATTTCCGGCTGACAATACAGAGTGAAATAATGGTGATCACATACGGAATCATCAACGGGAACTGCGAAGGAACACTCGTCGCGAGCGCTTGCAAACGATACATCAGCGAGTTACTGGCACCAAACACGAGTGATGAAAGCATCACGCCACGCGGTGTGTAGTTACCGAAAACGACGGCTGCCAAGGCGATGAATCCGCCTCCGGCAATCATGCCCTCTGTAAAGAAGCTGAGCATCGCCATCGAGACAAATGAACCGGCGATTCCGGCGAGCACACCGCTGTAAAGAATCGACATAAAGCGAGTCAACGTCACGCGGATACCGACTGTATCACAAGCTTTTGGATTCTCGCCGACGGAACGAACCTTGAGGCCGATGTTTGTCCGGAACATGATGAAATGGGCAATCGGCACAAAGAGAAAGGCCACGTAGACGAGTATCTGATGGTTGAAGAAAATCGGTCCTATCACCGGAATTTGCGACAATCCTGGAATCGCAACAATATTGAATTTATCAATCTCCGGCGGGCTTGTGCTAGCGCCGAAAAGTGCTCTGTTAACGGTGATCGTTAAACCCGATGCCAACAAGTTCATACCGGTACCGATAACCGTTTGGTCGGCTTTGACAATGACGGTGAAGAAACCGAATATCGCCGCAAATAAAACCGTGACGAGAACGGCGATCAGCATGCCGAGCCAGACACTGCCGGTGATATATGATCCGATAACTCCGGATAGCGCACCGATCAACATCATACCTTCTGTTCCGATATTGACAATACCGGCGCGTTCACTGAAGACAATACCGAGCGCCGCAAGCAAGGTCGGCGTTGCCAAGCGAATGGTTGTCGCAAAGAAACTTACCACTTCATTCATGGGATCACACTCCTTCCTTAGCTATCGGGTTCGCAGTTGAAGAATCAACTGTTTCCACTTTGATTGTTTCGACGGCATCGGGACGCTTGCGAGAAGGAGACCTGTGACGGTAGCGCTTCTTGAACGCAAACATCTGTCTTCCGGCGATGAAAAGAATGATCAGCGCTTGGATAACAACGGAAACGGATGAGCTAACGTCTCGTGTCAAAACCTCCATCCGAAGCGCGCCGGTAGACAAACCACCGAACAAGACACCGGAGAACAATATACCGATAGGATTGAGGTTACCCAGTAGTGCGACGGCAATACCGGTGAAACCGTAAGGGACTGCGAATGAAGTCATCATCAGGCGTCCTTGAACGGCAATAATCTCTATACAACCGCCTAGCCCCGCAAGTCCTCCGGCGAGGAAGAGAGCCAGAACCGTTGATCGCCCGATGTTCATGCCGGCATACGCACCGGCAGACGGATTAAATCCGACAACGCGCATATCGAAACCGGCTGTCGTCTTCCAGAGAAAGAAGAAATAAAGGAAAACAAATAGCAAGGCGATGATAAGGCCTGTGTGAACGTTTAACCCGGGGATAAATTTACCGAGTCGAGCCGATGGCTCCATTGGCGCAGATTGCGGATAGGAGCTCGAAGCGCTATCCATCAGCGGTCCATTCACAAAATAAGAAATAAGTTCTTTCGCGATATAGTTCAGCATGATTGTAACAATCAGCTCTGACGCACCAAATTTAACTTTTAACACGCCTGTGATCAAACCGTAGATCGCACCGCCGATAAAACCTGCCAACAATGTGAGAGGCAGGTGAACGGCCATGGGCAAGTTAGGTGTCGCCACTCCGACAGCGGTCGCCGCAAGCGCGCCCATCATAAATTGACCTTCAGCTCCGAGGTTGATAATGCCACTCCGTCTCGCAATTGAGAAAGACAAAGCTGTAAAAATCAACGGAATAGCTTTAATGAGCGTCGCATCAAAAGCCGCTAAGCTTCCGAATGCGCCTTTTAGCATATGCCCATAAGCTGTCAGAGGGCTAGTCGAGCTTGTCGCAAAAACTACGACGCTACCGATGATGAGGGAGACAATGATTGCTACGAAAGGGAAATAAACCGACTTCGCGATTTCTTGAAATCTCTGCTTAATGGTTAATCCTTCCATACGTTTCCTTTCTCAAACCACCTATGAGGCCGACTATCTCATCATATGAGCACCTCTTTCGGCAACACGGCGGGGTTGTTTGTGATAACAGGCACGCGCGATCAAATCGCGCGTGCCATCATCACTGTTTCAAATGTCTTTGCAAGACACGATCATTAGTCGAGAATGATTTTAATCTCGCCTGAAGCCAGTTTCTTCAGAATGTCATCGAGTTTATCTTTGACGTCTTGAGGAATGTCATCTTTGTAGTATTCACCAATCGAGATAACACCTTGCGCGGCGCCCATCGGGAGAATCTCTTCAGGCATATTGCCTTCGAGATAGGACTTGTAAGCCGCTTCGTACGCAACGGATGTGTCTTTCACAATCGCGACGACTGCCGCGTTGGGAGCAACTTTCTCTTGGTTCAAGCCTGAGCCAATTCCAAGCACTCCTGTTTCTTCAGCTGCTTCCATAACGCCGAGAGACGCCTGGTTCGCCATGGGGCATAGAACGTCCACGCCACTGCTTACAAACTGTTTTGCCAGCTCTTTCGCAGCGACGACATCGTCAAAGTTACCCGTGTTTTGTGACATGACTTCAATGTCAGGATTGACGTACTTCGCGCCTTGTTCAAAACCTTTACCGCCGTTGATGATCGGATTGATCGGAAGACCGCCGATAAAACCAACTTTGTTGTTTTTCGAAAGCAGAGCGGCCAATGCACCCATCAAGTAGCCTTGCTCAGCATCTTTAATCGCAAAGGAACGGATATTTTTTTCCGTTACAGTGGAGTTGATCAGGAAGAACTGAACATCAGGGAACTCTTTTGCCGTTTCAGTGGCGACGTCTTGGTAGCTGTTCGATGACATGAAAATGACGTTGTATCCGTCACCTGCGAATGTACGAATCGCATCAGCCGCCGAGGCAGCCGGTGTATTCTCCGTATGTCCGACGGTCGCTCCGAGAGCTTCGATCTTTTTCAGGCCGTCATAGGCTGTCGCGTTCCAGCTCATATCGGAAATCGCTCCCTCAAGGATCAGCGCAACCTTCACTTCTTTTGTGCCGCCGGGCTCAGTGCCACTGGGATCCGTTTTTGCCGGCTCTTTCTTGTCGCAAGCGACGAGCAGACCAAATGACATGACAAGCACCAGTGCGAGCGCAAGCATTTTAATCCAATTTTTTTTCATTTTTTTCCTCCTTAGGCTAATTTGTCCATTTGATGGCCTCACTCAATCAAGTATCCGTTCTCCATTCATGGTTCGACAAATAAACGCCGAAATCACCCTGATTGATTGGGATACTGAAGGTAACAGACCATTCTCAGACAATTAGTCAGATCTACAGAACCTATTCCATCAAACTTTTGCTTGTTTTGTAACTATTCTGGAGTTCGCAAGATAAAATTGAGGAAATGACAAATCATTCACTAAATTGGTGTTTTTAAAAGTCCTCAAACATAGCGCGAGTCATTATCCGGCCAAGTTTATACACAACAGAGATCGATTGGTTTTTGCATCGATTCCATGAACGAGAAAATCAAGCAGGTGTTATAACGTGGTTGTATTCTTTTAATAGGATTATCAGGATTTATTTTCAAATACCATTCCATTCTTCACACAGACACCTCTTATGCACGCATTAAGCCTTTCTGTATTTTCTAATTCGAGATGATGAGATATTCTCACTCCCCTATCTTTTTTTTATTTATTTGCGAGAACAAAAACGGCCACACCTACGGGTGTATCAAGTTAAAGCGTTCTTCGCCCTTCGATCAATAAGACGCCCCAAAACTGTAACCTTGCTTCCGGTTTTCGGCTTTTCTCGAGCGAAGACGTTCAAACGCGTATAATAAAGTACGGGAGGGAGATTCTTGCACTCATAACGTTTGTTTGAGCGTCAATCTTCATGAGCATGGCAAAATGCAAAAAAGATGTAATGAGCGCAAATTTCCTGTACTATACTATTAGGAGAAGCACATTTTGACGTCTACCAAGAATTAACTTGAGACTGAAATAGATATAAGGACTACAATTCAAGCATTTGAGCTCAATTGTCCAACACTTTGTTTTAATATGCTTTAACTGAGGGAGAATTTCAATGGAAGTCGGAAAAAGTTCCAAGCGCGTCGACGCTTTTGACAAAGTCACAGGTCGCGCAAAATATGCAGATGATATCTGCCCCAAAAATGCTTATGTGTCACGCATTTTACATTCAACGATCGCTCATGGTCGTGTGCTTAGTATTGATAAAACTGAAGCGGAGAAGATTGAAGGTGTCGTCAAGATTCTCACTTGCTTTGATGCTCCTGATATTCCTTTTCCGACGGCAGGACACCCTTGGAACACAGACCCGAGCCATCAAGATGTCGCGGATAGAAAACTTCTGAATGAACATGTTCGTTACTACGGCGACGACATCGCGGCTGTCATTGCCGAAGACTATGTGGCGGCTGACCGCGCGATTCGCGCCTTAAAAGTTGAATACGAGGAATACCCCTTTGTCATCGATCCGATCGAAGCGGCAAAAGAGGGGGCTCCTGTTATCCACAATGAACGTCAGGATAACAATATTCTGGCGCATTCAAGTATACGTATCGGGAATTACGAAGAAGCGATTCAAGAGCCGGGGCTCATTAAAGTAGAAGGCTGGTACTACACGCCGACTGTTCAACATTCGCACATTGAGAATCATATTTGCTTCGCCTACCAAGAGCAAGGCGGGCGCGTCACCGTCGTTTCGTCAACGCAAATCCCGCACATCGTGCGCCGTGTTGTCGCGCAAGCGCTCGGATGGCCTTGGGGAAAAGTACGCATCATAAAACCGTATATTGGCGGCGGATTCGGCAACAAACAAGATGCCTTGTATGAGCCGCTCTGCGCTTGGATGTCGACGCAAGTCGGCGGGCATCCCGTTAAGTTTGATGTAAGTCGCGAAGAGACATTCGTCAATAATCGTGTCCGTCACGCTATGCACGCCCATATCATTTCGTGGCTTAGACCTGACGGAACATTCGCCGCGAGAAAGCTTGAAGTCTGGTCCGATCAAGGCGCTTACGCGTCTCACGGGCACTCTGTTGTCGCTAAAGGGATGGGCGCCTTCCCGCAGCTCTATCCGTGCGATAACGTCGAGACTGACTCTTGGACTGTCTACACGAACAAACCGACAGCCGGGGCGATGCGCGGTTATGGTATCCCGCAAGCGATGTTCCACAATGAAAGCCACATTGAGGACATTGTCACTGCGATGAATCTCGACCCGATCGAATTCCGCAGAAAAAACAGCATGCCTGTCGGTTATTATGACAGCTTCTCCAAGAACGAACTCTACGACGATAGCTTCAATCAGAGCTTAGATAAGGCGATGAAGCTGATCGATTATGATCGCAAACGTGAATTGTATAAGAATCAGACGGGACCGATCCGCCGAGGCATCGGGACCGCGTTGTTCTGGTATAACACAGCCGTTTGGCCTATCAGTATCGAAACGTCTTCCTGCCGTATGATTTTGAATCAAGACGGCTCCATGCAACTGGTGACGGGTGAGACAGAGATCGGACAAGGATGCGATACGGTATTCGCGCAGATGGCCGCCGACACCGTCGGACTTCGACTTGAAGATGTTCACGTCTTCACCAACCAAGACACCGATGTCACGCCCTATGGCTCAGGCGCGTATGCGTCACGACAAACATATATTGGCGGATTCGCGATCAAGCAGACAGGGCAATTGCTAAAAGAAAAAATCTTGGGACACGCCCATACATTGACGCGTATGCCTGTCGGCATTCTGGATATCGTGAAAGGAAACATCGTTCGGACAACGGACGGTCGCGTCCTCATGTCAGTCGGCGAATTGGCGACAAAAATCCTTTACAGCATTGAGCTGAGTGAGCATATTGCGGCAGAGAGCACTTACTCCGTCAAAAGCAACGCATACTCCTTTGGCGTGACGATCGCGGAAGTTGAAGTCGACATCCCCTTATGTCAAGCCAAGGTAGTCAACATGGTTAACGTGCATGACTGTGGATTGCTGATCAACCCACAACTCGCGGAAGCTCAAGTTCACGGCGGCATGAGCATGGCCATCGGTTTTGGCCTTTATGAGGAACTCTTAGTCGACGAAAAAACAGGTAAAATCCTAAACGATAACTTGCTCGACTACAAGCTTCCGACGACCATGGACCACCCCGATCTGATGGTCGATTTCGTGGAGAACGCCGAACCGACAAGCCCATTCGGGACGAAGGCGCTCGGGGAACCGCCCACGTGCTCACCGGCTCCGGCGATCAGAAACGCGATCCTTCAAGCGACAGGTGTGGCGATCAACTCGTCACCTTTAAATCCGCATAAACTGTTTGTAGCGTTTACGGAAGCGGGACTTCTCCATACCGACAAAGACGAAGAAGCCTCGTAAGCGGTCGCAAATCGAGCGGAATCGTTTTTGTCAACAGACTTTGGCGATAACGAGAATGACTTACAGAAGCGTTAGTTGATAGAATAAATGCCCTGATTGGCCATCTCAATTCAGGGAAGAGTGAGGGACCTATGTACGACATCAATCATATTTTTGAAGCAAGCTCCGTTGAGGATGCCATCAAGTTGCGAATAGAGCAACCGCAAGCTCGCATCATCGGCGGAGGGTCAGATCTTTTGATCGGTATTCGAGCCGGAGTCAACGCCGGTTGCGATCTTATCAGCATTTTCATGCTCGATGAGTTGCGTGGCATTTCACTGGACGAAGACGGAACCATTCGCATCGGATCACTGACGAGTTTTGCTTCGATTACAAAAAACGCCATTATTCAAGAACAT
>CAZBOM010000002.1:0-33046 GCA_964493375.1 uncultured Mageeibacillus sp.
CCGATCCGCGCACATGTAAACGCATCGATTTTGTCGGTGGAATCCGCGGTCTCGGTGAATTGAAACGCCGAGTCGATGAAGGTTGGGCCGTTGCCTTCGCGATGTTCCCGACGACAATGGACGAACTTTTGACTGTCGCCGATGCCGAAATGATTATGCCGCCGAAGTCGACGTGGTTCGAGCCGAAGCTTCGCTCAGGCTTGTTCATACACGATTTGCGAGACTAAAGGTGGATTATTTTCTGAGTTACTAAGAGATGACGATGGATCAAAAAATAAATGCCCCCCGTGCCGACGATCGTCTGTCGGCGGGGGGCTTTTTATCTCTCTTTCCGGAAAGTGAACTTGTTGTCGGGCTGGCCCCGATGGCCGGGTTTACAGAAGCGCCTTTCCGAACTATTTGTGCGGAGCAAGGGGCATCGTTCACCGTGACGGAACTCGTCTCGGCTCGCGGCATCCGCTATGATCGCGATTTGAGTCGATGTGGACGCTATCTCAAACCGACGAAGGGCAAAAAGCCTTGGGGTATTCAGTTATTCGGTTTCGATCCTGCCGATTTCGCGTTTGCGATCGAAAGGTTGTTATCTGATCCGACGTACGAGTCGGCCTCTTTTATCGATCTCAACATGGGGTGTCCCGCTCCGAAGGTTGTCCGCGATGGAGCGGGCGCGGCGCTGATGAAAACACCTGATCTCGTCAGCCGGATTGTTGAGGAATCGGTAAAAACGGCTCAACTATTCGATAAGATGGTGACGGTAAAGATTCGATCGGGGTTTGATGTCGATCAAATCAATGCGCCTGAGATCGCTCGCGTCGCTGAAAGTGCCGGCGCATCAGCCGTGACGGTCCACGCGCGAACGCGAGATCAATATTACAGCGGTGTGGCTGATTGGAGCGTGATCAAACGTGTGCGAGACGCGATCGCGATACCGGTTCTTGGCAACGGCGATATTGTCACGGCGAAAGATCTCAAGCGTATGAAACTCGAGACAAATTGCGATGCCTTTCAAGTCGGTCGAGCCGCGCGCGGCAATCCTTTTCTATTCTCGATGGTCCGTGATATGGATGCCACGGAGTCGCTTTTACAGCCATCTCCTGAAGAAGACATACTTCGTAAAGTATCGAGCGATGCGTGGTTAGACGTGATGACGCGACATCTTGACGGCATGATATCGCTTCTCGGTGAGCGCACGGCTGTCTTGGAGATGCGAGCTCATTTTGCCCAATATTTGCGCGGATTTAACGGCGCGAGTCTCTATCGAAGACAGATCATGCAACCGGAAACACGTGCCGGTGTAATCTCAATTCTAGAAGATTCGGCGATACGAAGAGAAAAGGCACGCGAAAGCCTTACAGAATGCGGAAGACAGTTTTTGTAGGTCCATCTAGATTTGTTATACTTTGTCTAGCCGTTGATACCATGAAAGGGCGTCGCGAATAAGGAGCCTTGTTCAGAGAACGCTGAACGGTCTGTCGCTTGCCAACAATGCGAGTAGCCAAGGAGTACTTGATGGAGAAAAAAACTGACTATTATTCATCAGCGGACGGTAAGACCGATATCTATTTATCGATCTGGGAGCCTGAAGATGAACCGGTTGCCCTTTTGCAAATCGCTCACGGAATGGTGGAGTTCATTGATCGGTACGATCGATTCGCCAAAGTGTTGGCGGCTCAAGGCATTCTCGTCGTGGGAAATGACCATCTCGGACACGGATATTCTGTGAAGAGCAAAGAGGATTGGGGTTTTTTCGCTGACAGTAAAGGTAATCGATGTGTGCTCGAAGATATGCGCTCTTTATACAACATGTTAAAGAATCGCTATCCCGATACGCCTCAATTCATTTTTGGGCATTCGATGGGATCTTTTCTCGTAAGGCAATACCTCCATGTCTATCCTGAGGATCAGTTTGACGGTGTCATCTTGACGGGGATTGGCACACCGCCGAGAGCCCTCATCGCGACGGCTTTACGCCTGGCGAAAATACTGAAGCGCGTCCAAGGGAAGCGCCACCCGAGCCGCTTGTTGACGAACATGACGCTCGGGAGTAACAATCGCTATTTTGCGCCGAATCGTACACCTTGTGATTGGCTGACGCGCAACGAAAAGATTGTCGACGCATATGTCGCCGATGAGCGCAACCGATTCCGTTTTACAACGAGCGCTTTTGTCGATATGCTCACCGGTTTTCATTCGCTATATAGCAAGAAAAATCTTGCGTTGATGGACAAAACGACACCGATCCTTATTGCCAGCGGAGATCAAGATCCTGTCGGTGATATGGGGAAAGCGGCCCCTAAACTGCAAGAGCAATTTCAAGAGCTTGGCTTTGGCGACATCTCGATGAAACTTTACGAGGGCGCCCGTCATGAACTTGTGAACGAGATTAACTATGAAGAGATCGATCGAGATATCGCGGAGTTTATTTTGTCGCGTGTCGTGTGACGTGACATGAACGGCTAGACCATTCGAAGATGATCGAGTGATGAGATAATGATCTTGGCGTAAACCATGCGACAAGATAGAAATAAAAGGCTAAACAAAAATGAACACATCTACTGAAAGCACATGACGAGGGGGATGAACATGGCTAAATATTTACCGGAACCGTACAGGATTAAAATGGTCGAGCCGCTGAGAGCGACGACAAGAGAAGAGCGCTGCGCCGCCATTCGTGACGCGCATTATAATTTGTTCGGTTTGAAAAGTGATTATGTGTACATCGATATGCTGACGGACAGCGGTACAGGCGCGATGAGCGATCGACAATGGGCTGCCGTCATGATGGGCGATGAGAGCTATGCGGGATCGCGGAGCTATTACCGATTGATGGAAACGTGCGATGAGCTCTTTGGTTGGCGATACTGTCAACCGGTCCACCAAGGACGCGCGGCCGAGCATGTTCTTTTTCCCAATATTTTAAAAGCAGGGCAAGTCTCAATTTCTAATATGCACTTTGACACGACGATGGGGCATGTCGCGCTCGTCGGCGCTAAAGCGATCAACTGTGTTGTTCCGGAAGCAAAGGACACCTCGACGTATTACCCATTCAAAGGGAATATGGACACGGCGCGTCTCGTCGAACTGATCGAATCTTACGGGCGCGACAAAGTCGGCATGATCGTCATGACGGTGACATGTAATTCAGCCGGTGGGCAACCCGTTTCACTCGCGAACATCAGAGAGACGGCCGCCATCGCGCGACGTTATGACATCCCATATATCATCGATGCCGCGCGCTTTGCAGAAAACGCCTTTTTCATCAAAGAGCGCGAAGATGGACAAGCCGATCGGTCGATCGCGGAGATCGTCCGCGATATGTTCGCCGAAGCCGACGCGTTTACGATGTCAGCCAAAAAAGATGGTCTCGTCAATATGGGCGGTCTAGTCGGCGTCCGCGAAGATGAAGAATTGATCAGAAAGATCAAGAGCCTCGTCGTTCCTTACGAAGGCTTCATCTCATACGGCGGTTTGGCCGGTCGCGATTTGGAAGCGTTGGCAATTGGACTGAAAGAGGGAATCGATGAAGAATTCTTGCGCTCTTATGTGGGGCAGACAAATTATTTGGCAGAGCGTTTGACAGAACTCGGCGTTCCTTGTCAGCTGCCCGCCGGTGGCCACGCCGTCTTTGTCGACGCGAGGAAGATCTTGCCGCATGTCCTGTATGATCGCTTCCCGGCGCATTCGCTGTGTGTTGAATTGTATCGCGAAGCGGGCATCCGCGGGTGTGATGTCGGCTCGTTCATTCTCGATCCCGACCCTGTCACCGGTGAGCAACCGGAAGCCGACATGGAATTTTCCAGATTCTGTATCCCGAGACGGACTTACACGCAAGCGCATCTCGATTACATCGCTGAATCGCTTCAAAAGGTCATGGAGTCCGCCGACCATATCAAGGGATTCCGCGTCGTGAGACAAGAAAAAGTCTTGCGCCACTTTACAGCCGCGCTCGAACCATATATTTAAGACGCGTATGTATGCGTTATAATAGCGAAAAGCAACTTCTCAAAGGGGGAACTATATGAAATTTACAACAGACAAAATTAGGAACATCACCGTGATGGGTCACGGCGGCGTCGGCAAAACAGCTTTTGTCGAAGCCGCGCTTTACAACGCAGGTGTGATAGATCGCATGGGACGCTCGAATGAAGGAAACACCGTCACAGACTTTGACGCGGAAGAAATGCGTCGCGGCCTGTCGATCAGTACTTCAGTCGCGTGGTGCGAATGGAAAAAACACAAGATCAACTTTATCGATACACCCGGTGATTTCGATTTTCTTGGCGAACAGATTCTCGGCATGTTTGCAGGTGATACGGCGTTAATCGTGATGTCCGCGAAAGACGGTTTATCTGTCGGCGCGGAAAAAGCCGTGCGCAATGCCGGAGGAGAGAATATCCCCGTCGCGTTCTTTATCAACCGAATGGATGAGCCGAACGCAAACTTTGAGAAGACAGTACAGGAATTGCGCGATGCGTATGGCGCGCGCGTGCTCCCGCTCTCGATACCGATTTTGGACGGCGAGAAAATGACTGGTCTCGTCGATATCCTGAGCGCAAAAGCGTATTCATTCGCCGGAAAAAAAGGCGAACTAAAAGCGATCGATTTGCCGGCTGATCTGGCAGATCAAGTTGAAGAATACGCCGAGACGCTCAAAGAGCAAATGGCGGAAAACGACGAGCAGCTGATGGAAAAGTACTTCGAAGGCGAACCATTCACGCCTGAAGAAGAAGCCTTCGGCATGCGCAAAGCGATCGCCACGGGTTCAATCATGCCGGTCTTCGTCGGCTCGGCGCAAGAGAACTTAGGCGTCTCATTCGCGCTCGATTTGATCGCGAAATTTTTCCCGACGCCGACAGACGGTCACCCCGTGACGGCGATCAAAAAAGACGGCGAGAAGATTCAGCTTCATTCTGAAACAGACGGTCCTCTCGCGGCATTTGTTTTCAAGACATTCGTGGACCCCTTTGTGGGTCGTATCTCCCTATTCCGTGTCTTTTCCGGCACATTCAAGGACGAGGGAACCGTTTATAACACGAACCAAGAAAAAGAAGAGAGACTGATCGGTCTCAATTACCAAAACGGCAATAAGCAGACGTCGACAGAAGAGATCGTCGCCGGCGACATCGGGTCGATCGCAAAATTGTCCGACACACTGACACTCAACACCTTGTCGACAAAGGCGAATCCGCTCAAGGTCGTCGCGCCTGAACTGCCCGTTCCTTGCTTGACACTTGCGATATCGCCTGTCAACAAAGGCGAGGAAGAAAAAATCATGCAAGGTCTTATCCGCATGAAAGATGAAGATGTCACGTTTGAGATCGTCAACGATCCGGAGACGAAGCAATTCCGTCTCTCCGGTCTCGGTGAAGTTCAGCTCGATGTCATCAGCACACGCTTGAAGTCGAAATTCGGCGTCGAGGCGAAATTGAGCGAACCGCGTATTGCGTACAGAGAGACAATCCGCAAACAAGTCAAGGTTCAAGGAAGACATAAGAAACAGACGGGCGGGCACGGTCAGTTCGGTGATGTGTGGGTTGTCTTTGAACCGGGTTCAGGCGAAGTGGAAGGACTCGAATTCGCGGAAGAAATCTTCGGCGGCTCTGTCCCGAAAAACTACTTCCCCGCCGTTGAAAAAGGATTGCAAGAAGCGATCGAAGAAGGCGTCCTCGCCGGTTACCCCGTGGTCAACTTGAAGGCGACACTCGTGGACGGATCGTACCACGCCGTCGACTCGAACGAACTCTCCTTCAAACTCGCCGCGCGTTTGGCTTATCGCGCCGGTCTGCCGCAGGCTGATCCGGTGCTTCTCGAGCCTATCGATAAATTGATGGTGCACATCCCCGATGATTTCCTCGGCGATATTATGGGCGATCTCAACAAACGTCGCGGTCGCATCATGGGGATTCACCCCGACGCCATTCAAGGATTCCAGATCGTCGAAGCTGAAGCGCCACGCGCAGAAATCGCGAAGTATGCGACCGACTTAAAATCGATGACGCAAGGCCGCGGATGGTTCACGCTTGAGTTTGTTCGCTACGAGCAAGTTCCACAGAATATTTCAGAGCGTATTATCGCCGCCGCGCAAAGCGAAGAATAGTTGAATATGAGCGTCACATTACTTGAGATTGTGATCCGACGATCGTGTCTCGCGAACCTTTTTCCATGGGGTTCGATTGTTGTGACGCTCCTTATTCTTGTCGTTTTTGGTTTTATCACTGCCTTCATTAAAGCGACACGCGTGATCAATATGGATCAACTTAGATCGCGCGCGGAGGCAGGTAGCTCGCAATCGAAATCGCTCATGCGCCGGCTCGAATCTCACGAAAAACTTTACCGTGAGCTGACAACCGCGTCGGCGCTCTCAGCGGCCGCTTATTTTATATGGGGAGCGACGCGCTCTATTCCCTCGCTCGTTTCACTTTTTGCCGACTCGGCTGTTGCGCGAGGATGGATTTACGCGGCCATCATTTTATTGCACCTTTTATTTTTCTTGATCGTTGGAAAGAGTGTGCCGGAGCGCGCGGCCGGTAGAAAAGGTGGCGTGTTCGCGAGACGGTATTGGTACTTGATGGCACCTTTGTTGCTTCTCGTTCGACCTATCGAGCGACTTGTCTACTATGTCGCTTCCGCGATTCTCCGTTTATTCCGAATTAAAGAAGTGGAGGCGGTGGCATTAGCGCCGACGGTAGAAGAATTCTTGCAGATGTTGGAGGACGGGCGCGATCGCGGTGCCATCGTCGACGATAATATCGAGTTATTCGCGAATCTCTTTGATTTCGATGACAAAATCGCATCCGATGTCATGACGCATCGAACGGAGATTGAAGCGTTGCCGGTCGATGCCGATTATGAGACGACCTTGTCCTTTGTCCAGAGCACGAAATACACGCGCTTTCCGATCTACGAGGGTTCCGTCGACAATATCATCGGTGTGTTACACGTCAAAGATCTCTTGTTCATCGATCGCGACGATTTTGCTTTGGCGACGATTATGCGCCAAGCATGGTTTACTCCTGAATCGCGTATCATCAGCGACCTGTTCCACGACATGCAGCAGAATCACATCCAGATGGCGATAGTGATCGATGAATACGGTGGAACGGCCGGACTCATCACCATCGAAGATCTCGTCGAGCAGATCGTCGGCAACATCGAAGATGAGTACGATGAAGTCGAGCAAGAGATTATAGAAATCGCTCCCAATGTCTGGCTTGTCGCAGGTTCTTTTACGCTCGATAAATTGTCACGCGTGACGGGTGTCGCGTTTGAAGATGACGATTATGACTCAGTCGCAGGTTTTGTGATCGAGTTGCTCGATCGGATCCCTGAAGAGCAGGAGCGCCCCTCTGTGCGCTATGGAGAACTTGTGTTTCACGTTTTAGCGATATCCGATAATCGCATTGAGCGTGTTCGCGTCACGCGCGAACAGCCGCTCGAAGCGGGTGACGCCGAGGACAACGGATGAGAAATTCCAAAGACTTGATCACTGATAAAGATGACAGAATGTTTCCTGTTCGCGCCGTCTTTTTCGATCTCGATGGCACGCTTTTTAATACGATTCCGCTGATTGTGGCATCCCACCAATTCACATTTGAGAAAGTACTCGGATGGGTTCCTTCCGAAGAGGCGATTCTTGCGACGATCGGCGAACCGCTCGTGACAACGTTTGCGCGCTATGGCGAGGAGAAACGCGATGAAATGCTCAAAGTGTATGTCGATTGGAGTGTTCCTAAAACATTGACGCACGTCGGTGTGTTTCTTGATGTCGTGCCGATGATCGAGCAACTGCGCGAAAGAGGATTTCAGACTGGCGTTGTGACGTCAAGGCGAAGAGAGGGAATGTTCGCCTGTCTCAAAGCGTTTGAGATGTTGAATTTATTCGATGTTCTCGTAAGTGTTGATGATACAGAAGAACATAAACCGAAACCGGCTCCGCTCTTTTTTGCCATGGATCGACTCTCAATCGAAGATCCGAAGCAAGTTCTCTATGTCGGCGACGCGATTCACGATCTCGAATGTTCTAAGAACGCCGGCGCACATTTTGCCGCGGTCAGTTGGACGGCGATGGATAAAGATGTGATTCAACGGGGAAGTCCCGATTTTTGGCTTGATGACGCTTTTGATCTTCTAGAGAAAATCACGCTGATTGACCATGACTCGTGAAGTCAAAAACAAAGTCTTATAGTTCATTCAAGGAAAGAATTATCTGCTGTTTTTGGCACTCCGCGCCGATAAGTAGACGTTTGCATCGTATTTGCTTGTTCACCAAGATGCCAAAAAAATGTCACTTGTTTACCACAGCCAGTCGTTTGTGCTAAACTTTGTTGCACGTAAGGCAGAAGCTGTTCTCTTGGTACGCACCTTCATTATAGAAAAGGTGCGACTTATTGTTAAGAAATATTTTGAGACAGCATGAGGCGATTGCAGAGGCCTCATTTTGTTTGCGGGGGAAAGGAACATATGGCTAAGAAAGAATCCACAGAATGGAAACAGGACGCGGCGAGAGCGGAGCGAAAAGACCGCTTGGCTCAGATGAAGGGTAGCGATGGTCAAAAGAAAAAGATCGAATCGCGCAGCATCTGGAAAAAAGTAACACTGGCCGCTGTCGCTGTCGTGATCGTTCTGGCGATAGCCGTCTGGCTTATTGCAAGCACCGGCATTCTGACACGACATTCGCGAGCGATGACCGTCAACGGTCGAAAAGTTTCTGCGGCAGAGATAAACATCCACATTGGCAACTATACAGCCGCTCAGCAGTGGGGGTTGGCTTTTTCCGAGCAGTTCCAAGCAGAGATGGATAAAAAGTCACAAATGGATCCCAATGGTACTGTAAGAGACGATATTGCGAATACGATTATTCCCAGTGTCATTTACACGGCGGCGATGCTTGAGGACATGGAAAAGAATGACTTCAAGGTGACTGAAGAGCAACAGAAAGAAATCGACAAAACCATTGAAAATCTCGACGGACAAATTACTCAGTTGGCGCTACAGAGTGGAACGACTCTTGCCGGTTTCTTGAAATCGTATTTTGGCCCCGGCGTCAACATGAAGTTACTCAAACAAGATTTTGTCAATTCGATGAAGCTTCAATTCTATAGCGAGCATATAGGAGAAAAAGCTGATGTATCGAAAGAAAAAATCGATACTTATTACCAAGAACATAAAGACACGCTCGATCTCTTTTCATATGAGATATACGTTTTTAAACTTGATGTGAAAAAAGACGCGACAGCCGATGAGAAAAAAGAAGCGCTCGCAAAACTAAAGACAGACGCAGAAGCCGCGCTCAAAGATCTGGAAAGCAACTCGTTTGTCGAAGCTGTCAAGAAGCACGTTTCGAAGGAAGACGCTGAGAAACTGACGAAGGATCCTGCCTCAGTTGAAAAGAAAAATGTCGGCGGCCAGATGCTTACGGGAGATATCGCGAAATTCTTACGAGATAAGGACCGAAAAGCGAATGATGCGAAACTGATCGAGGAAGCCGATTCCTTTGCTCTCGTTCGTTTCCTCAGCCGTGATCGCGACGCGAGCTTTCAAACGTATACCGTGCGCCACATCTTGTTTAAGCAAGAGGCAGATGCCGACGAGAAAGCGATGGAGAAGCTGAAGCAAGAAGCGGAGAAAGTTCTCGCCGAATTTAAACAAGGTGCGAAGACGGAAGAATCATTTGGTGAACTCGCGAAAAAACACTCCAAGGATCCGGGAAGTGCTGAGAAGGGCGGTCTTTACGCCGACATGGCGCCTGATTTTCAAGAGAGACTTGTCCCTGAATTCCGTGATTGGTTCAAAGCGAGTGGACGCAAAGCCGGTGATGTGGAAATCATTAAGACTTCGCACGGGTATCACATCATGTATTTTGTCGGTCGTTCAACTGAAAGCGCATTAGAAAAGAAGATCACCGATACATTCAAGAAAGATTATGCGAAAGAGTACGGAGAGAATGTGCTCAAAGAGACGACATCGGAGCGTCATTCCTTCGGCATGAAATTTGTCGGGCAACTCCACTTTTTCGACGCTTTGTTTAGCAAAGCGCCCAAGACTCCGGTGACCGTTGAATCGACGGCACCACCTATGAATCCTAATTAAAGGCGCTGAGCAACGAGGCAAACGCCATGCACCGTTGAATTAAATTCATCATTGATAAAGGGGCTGACTCGAATGAGCAGCCCCTTTGACATAGACTCGATACGTTTTTCACCGTTCACTATTTCTTTTCGAAGGTTTCATCAAAATCTTTTTTTCGCCATTCATAGGCGTTGAAGAGATTTTCTTCAAATGGGAGTAAACCTTCGTAGCCAACTTGCTCGAACAGCCATTTCGTAAAATGTGGATTGAGAACGAGAAAAGGCCCGAGCAGGCTCGTCGCGAAAAAGAGATTGTCTCGAATCCCCTCAAGAGACTCGCCTTGAGTCATGCCCGGACCATGAGTCACTTGTATGAACGGAAAACTTTTCGTGTCTCCCGTGTGAGAAGTGAATTGAGACCGGAACCCCATCACCTCCATCTGCTGAAAGTGACCGCGGACGACATCATTGTGGCGGTCATAACGATGGCAATGTGTATCGAAAGGGTACAATCCCAGCGCTTCGATCGTATCGCCTTCTTCATAATGGATAGAACGACCGACTAAATCGAGTGCGTTACCCGCGAAAAAGAACGCCACCCCTCGATCGATCGCTTTCCTGAATGCCTCTTTATGGTCACGCCATTTGTCAAGAACAAGCGCTTGCGTTTGCTCCGTCATCGGTCCCATGTAGACGAGGTCGATACCGCCGTCCCAAAAAGCCGGCGGGTCGGGGAAAGACGTCCGAATGACGTTCTCCTTGCCAAATGTTCTCAACAACAGATTCTGCGAGCCATGTTCTCCCAGTAAATTGGCAAGCTCTCCGTACAAAATCTCAACTCTCACGATCCGTCTCCTTTTCTAGTCGATCTTGAAGACTCTCGATAACAATTCTTGAAACGGGTTCAGAATATAACTCGTAGAGGATCGCGATAGTTTCCCGTCCTTCTTCCTGAAGGAGCGCGTCGGACGCATCGCGTTTGTCGCGACGCGCCACAATTTTTTGTTCATCAACTCCGGCAAATAATAAGGCAAGGCGTAAATCTTCACAGCGCCTTCCCGCAATCACAACGCGAGTGACATCGTGATCATTTAAGGCAGAAAGATCGGCATCGAACATCCACGCCGCATTATCTTCTGGTGTGACGGTGCCGGTACTCGTATCGACCAGCAGTATGAACTGCTTTTTCCCGGGGATCGCGCGGACAGCCTCAATGACGCGGCTGACGGCAATCGGATTCTTACCCTTTGCGAGCATGCGGTAAATACGCTTCCGGCCGATTTGCAAAACTTGCTTGCGTGAGCGCCCGATCACGATGTCGGAAAGCGCCTTCGCGATGTCATCGTGGCTTTTCCCGAGCGTTCTAAATAATGCAATCGCGGCGAGTTCATTGTAAAGATCGATCATGTTCTCGCCTCGGAAAGGATAAACCTCTTCACCTTGTTCCGTATTCAACACGAGCGTGTCGGCTTCCAAGATCATATTGAAGGGAAGTGGTCGGCTCGACGCTCGTTCCTTTACAACTTCGTCAGCCTCGGCGTTATTTGTCGATGAAATAGAGGTGATCTCATAGTCAGGCGCCAGCGATTTCCATCCGCACGATTCGCAGTGAGATCGTCCGATATGGTGGTATCGGATGAATGTGTCCGTCAATTGGCCATGACATTGAGGGCAGAGGACGACGTCGCGGATCAAGCTCTCCGTGATCTCCGGCTCACCCGGCAGTCGAGCGATTCCAAACGATGTGTGCGGTCGGGTCGCCGCAAGGTTTTGCGAGAGAAGATCGTCGGCGTTGATGACAAGATGTGTCGTCTTAGGAATACTATCGTCTAATAGTTTGTATATAAATTCTCCGTGGGCGTTTCTTAAATAAGATTCGCGAAACAAATTGGTGATAACAAGATAATCGGGGTGAATTGATTTGAAGACAACGCGTGTCAAGCGTTCGTCGATCTCAAGAATAGCGAGCGGGAGTTTCTTTTTGCCCGTCAGCGTGGTGGCGTCAAGTAACGTTGTGATGATTCCCTCTTCGATGTTGCTTCCATAAGCGTTGTGAGCAAAGTCTAAGCCAAAAGAACGAGCGAGATCAGCGACCATATTGGCGACGGTTGTTTTGCCGTTTGTGCCGGTGACCGCAATGATCCGGTCGGGTTTCTCCATGCGCATGAGAAAATCAGGGCAAAGTTTCTTCGCAAGCTGCCCGGGGAAGTGGGTACCTTTGTGGCGGAGCAGTTTCATCACGACTCGCGTCGCTCGAACAAAAAGGATAGCCACCAAAAAACGAGGGGTGCGTCGACGTGTCACAAAATTCTCTCTTCCAAAAATAAAAAAGCTGTTGACTCGAAAGTCAAAGCGTGTTAGAATCGTTTGATGTGTCGCTAGACCAACTTTGGCATGCCCATGGTAATAAAAAAAATGGCTTCCAAGTCCTTACGACATAGTAATTATATCACGTGAGATAGCATCGTCAATGCCGGTTTCGTCGGTGCTTCCTCTAAAACGCCGGTTCGATTTGTGAGGTGAACGCCAATGGTAAAGCCCGTTCAGTACGGACGCGTGCAGAGAATGTCATACTCTAAGATTGACGAGATCCTCGATATCCCAGATTTGCTGGAAATTCAGAAAAGTAGTTATCAATGGTTCCTTGAGGAAGGACTGATGGAAGTCCTCGAAGAATCGTCGCCTATTTCTGACTTTTCAGGTGATATCGAGCTTTCTTTTATCGATCGCGAGTTCGACATTGAGAATCCAACTTATTCCATTGAAGAGTGTAAAGAACGAGACGCCAATTACGCGGCGAAGCTGAATATGAAAGTCCGTCTGCATGATCGCAAGACGGGCGTCATGAGGGAATCCAACGTCTATGTCGGAGAGTTCCCGATCATGACCGATACGGGGAGCTTCATTATCAATGGAGCCGAACGCGTCATTATCAGTCAGCTCGTCCGTTCTCCGGGCGCCTATTTTGACATTATGCGCGATAAAAACGATGTCGAGCTCTACACAGCCCAAGTGATTCCCAATAGAGGCGCTTGGATCGAGTTCGAGTCGGACGCGAAACGTCTTCTCTGGGTTCGCGTCGATCGCCAGAGAAAATTCCATTTAACTATCTTGCTCCGCGCGCTGGGTATCGGCACGGATGAAGAGATTATCGATGTGTTGGGCGAAGAAGAGTCGCTTCTCTTGACCATGCAAAAAGATGGTTGTAAGACGAGTGACGAGGGACTTCAAGAGATGTTCCGCAAACTGCGCTCAGGTGAAGTCTATACGCGCGAAGGCGCGCAAGCTCTCTTGCACAACAATTTCTTCAATCCGAATCGCTATGACTTGGCGAAAGTCGGAGTTTATAAGCTGAACAAAAAACTGGCGATCGCACACCGTCTCGCCGGTCACGTCGCGGCCGAAGACATCATCGCGGAAGATGGTGAAGTGTTGGCGCTCGCCGATGAGATCATCACGAAGGAAGCGGCGGAAGCGATTCAGCAGGCCGGTATCAACAGCGTTGATGTCTACCCGATCCAAAGGCGCGGTGACACGGTGACGCAGTTTGACCACCGTCTTCGCATCGTCGGCAACAAGCGTGTCGACGCCCGCGCGTTCCTCGGTCGCAGCATCAAAGCCGATGTTCTCGACGCGATTGATTTTGAAGAGCTCGGTATTACAGAGAAGGTCTACACACCGGTTCTCCGCGAAATCGTCGAAGAAGTGCTTGAAGCTTCCGACCAAGAAGAAAAACTCCGTGCCCTTCTCATTTCGAGAAGGAACGAGTTGATCCCGCGCCACTTGACTCTCTACGATATTCTCTCCGTCATGAGCTACTACATCGGGCTCGAGTACGGCGTCGGTGAGCGCGACGATATCGACCATCTCGGCAACCGCCGCATTCGTTCCGTCGGTGAACTCCTGCAGAATCAAATGCGCATCGGGTTCTCGCGTATGGACCGCGTCGTGCGTGAGCGCATGCAGACGATTCCTGATATCGCTTCGACGACACCGAAAGATATTGTCAATACGCGCCCGATCTCAGCCGCGATCAAAGAGTTCTTCGGGTCGAGCCAGTTGTCACAGTTTATGGACCAGCCAAACCCCTTGGCAGAGATGACGCATAAACGCCGTCTCTCGGCTCTCGGCCCGGGCGGTCTTTCGCGTGAGCGCGCGAACTTTGAAGTCCGTGACGTCCATGCGTCGCACTACGGCCGTATGTGCCCGATCGAGACACCTGAAGGACCGAATATCGGTCTGATCAACTCGCTCGCGACATACGCCCGCGTCAACCGCTACGGTTTCATCGAGACACCGTATCGAATTTACGACAAGGTCAAAGGCGTCGTCACCGGCGAGGTGCGTTATTTCACGGCCGACGAAGAAGACCAATACAACATCGCGCAGGCGAACGAACCGCTCGATGAGGACGGCCGTTTCGTCAACAAGAAGATCTCCTGTCGCTTCCGCGACGAGTTCTTCGAGCTCGATCCCGATAAAGTCGACCTGATGGACGTATCGCCGAAACAGCTCGTCTCAGTCGCGACATCGCTTATTCCGTTCCTTGGAAACGACGACGCGAACCGTGCGCTGATGGGCTCGAACATGCAGCGTCAAGCCGTCCCGTTGATCAAGACGGAAGCGCCTATCATCGGTACGGGAATGGAACACCGCGCCGCGAAAGACTCCGGTGTCTGTGTCGTCGCCAAGCGCGACGGTGTCATTGAACGTGTCGCCGGCGATCTCATTGTCGTCCGCGGTGATGATGACAAAGTTGACAGTTACACACTCAGAAAATATGCGCGTTCCAACCAAGGGACATGCATTAACCAACGGCCCCTCGTCAAAATGGGCGATGTCGTGAAAAAAGGCGATATTATCGCAGACGGCCCGTCGACCGATAACGGTGAGCTCGCGTTGGGACGCAACGTTTTGATCGGGTTCATGATGTGGGAAGGCTTTAACTACGAAGACGCGATTTTGCTCAACGAGCGTTTGGCGAGAGACGATGTCTACACATCGATCCACATCGCCGAATACGAGTGTGAAGCGCGCGATACGAAGCTCGGACCGGAAGAAATCACTCGTGAGATTCCGAACGTCGCCGATGACGCGTTGAAAGACCTCGATGAAGAAGGTGTCGTCCGTATCGGTGCCGAAGTGCACGCCGGTGACATTCTCGTCGGTAAAGTGACGCCAAAAGGTGAAACGGAACTGACACCGGAGGAGCGCCTCTATCGCGCTATCTTTGGTGAGAAAGTCCGCGAAGTCCGCGATACTTCGGTGCGCGTGCCGCACGGTGAATCGGGCGTCGTCGTCGATATCAAGATTTTCACACGCGAGAGCGATGAGCAACTCAAACACGGCGTGACAAAACTCGTCCGCGTCTATGTCGCTCAGAAACGCAAAATTTCAGTCGGTGACAAGATGGCAGGACGCCACGGAAATAAGGGCGTCGTCTCGAAGATCTTGCCCGAAGAAGATATGCCGTTCTTGCCGGATGGCACGCCTCTCGACATCGTGCTCAACCCGCTCGGTGTCCCGTCGCGTATGAACGTCGGACAGCTGTTGGAAGTCCACCTCGGCGCCGCCGCGAATAAGCTCGGTTGGAAAGTTGCGACACCTGTCTTCGACGGCGCTGACGAGCAAGATGTCGTCGACGCTTTTGTTGAAGCCGGTATGGAAACGGATGGAAAAACCATCCTTTACGACGGACGCACCGGTGAACCGTTTGAGAACCGAGTGACTGTCGGCGTCATGTATTATTTGAAACTGCTCCACTTGGTCGACGACAAGATTCACGCGCGCTCGATCGGCCCTTACTCACTCGTCACACAGCAACCGCTCGGCGGTAAAGCGCAGTTCGGCGGACAGCGTTTCGGTGAGATGGAAGTGTGGGCACTCGAAGCATACGGCGCCGCGTATACGCTCCAAGAAATCTTGACCGTTAAGTCGGACGATATCTGGGGACGCACGAAAACATACGAAGCCATTGTCAAAGGCGAGAACATCCCCGAGCCGGGCATCCCGGAGGCATTTAAAGTGTTGATCAAAGAACTTCAATCACTCTGTCTCGATGTCCATATTCTCTCGAAATTGAACGAGGAACTCCCGATCCCCGAAGGCGATGCCGACAGGGAAGAGGACGAAACAGTCACAGGGCACACATTAGCCGAAATGACGGGCGAAGAAGTTACCTCGGACAGTCGGGAAGACTTTGACAAAGAAGGATTCACCGACGGCCTCCTCGATGAAGAGGGTGGTGTCGTCAGCGAACCTGCTGAAAGTGATACTGAATCGAATGAAGATAACGAACTTGAGGATGAAGCATAAGGTAAGGAGGCCGCTCTATGTCTGAAATGGGAAATTTTGAAGCTATTGGCATCGGCCTCGCTTCTCCGGATAAAATTCTGACTTGGTCGAAAGGCGAAGTGAAGAAACCTGAGACGATTAACTATCGTACGCTCAAACCGGAGACGGACGGCTTGTTCTGTGAGAAGATCTTCGGACCTTCTCGAGACTGGGAATGCTTCTGCGGAAAATACAAAACAAAACGTTATCGCGGCATTATCTGCGATAAGTGCGGTGTCGAAGTGACACTCGCCAAAGTCCGTCGTGAGCGTATGGGGCACATTCGCCTCGCCGCTCCTGTGACACATATTTGGTACTATCGCGGCATTCCGAGTCGCATGGGACTTATCCTCGATATGTCGCCGCGCAATCTCGAAAAGATTATTTACTTCGCCGCTTACATCGTCATTGATCCCGGCGAGACGTCTTTTGCGAAGATGCAGATCATCAACGAGCGCGATTACCGTGAAGCGATCAGCCTCTATGGGCGGAACTCATTCGTCGCCAAAATGGGCGCTGAGGCGATCCGTGATTTGCTCGCTAAAATTAATGTTGATGAATTGGCCGAGAGCCTTCGAGAAGAACTCGAAGGCGCGCGCGGGCAGCGCAAAGCGAGATTGATTAAACGACTCGAAGTCGTCGAAGCTTTCAGGAACTCAGGTCACCATCCGAGCTGGATGGTGCTCGATGTCATTCCCGTCCTGCCACCGGAGCTACGCCCGATGGTCGAGCTCGACGGCGGACGTTTCGCGACCTCTGACTTGAATGATCTCTATCGTCGCGTCATCAACCGTAACAACCGTTTGAACAAGCTTTTGCAGCTCGGCGCGCCGAACATTATTATCCGCAATGAAAAGCGGATGCTACAAGAAGCCGTCGACGCCTTGATCGACAACGGTCGTCGCGGACGTCCCGTCACCGGCGCCGGCAACAGACCTCTGAAATCGCTCTCTGACTTGCTCAAAGGTAAGCAGGGACGTTTCCGTCAGAACTTGCTCGGTAAGCGTGTCGACTATTCCGGTCGTTCCGTTATCGTTGTAGGCCCTGAACTGAAACTACATCAGTGCGGACTCCCGAAAGAGATGGCGCTTGAGTTATTTAAGCCGTTTGTCATGCGTGAGATTATGCGCCATGGCTACGCACAGAATATTAAGTCAGCGCGTCGACAAGTCGAACGCGGTGGTGATCTCGTCTGGGATATGCTTGACGAAGTTATCAAAGACCACCCCGTTCTGTTGAACCGCGCCCCAACTTTGCACAGACTCGGTATTCAAGCGTTTGAACCGATTCTCGTCGAAGGTCGAGCCATCCATTTGCACCCGCTCGTTTGTACAGCCTTTAACGCTGACTTCGACGGCGACCAAATGCCTGTTCACGTGCCGCTGTCGGCCGAAGCGCAAGCGGAAGCTCGCTTCTTGATGCTTTCATCGAATAACTTGTTGAAGCCTCAGGATGGCAAACCGGTCACCGTGCCGACACAGGATATGGTTCTCGGTTGCTACTACTTGACAATTGTCAAGCCGAATCCCGATGTGCCTGAAGATGCCCCTCTCAGAGTCTTCTCCAATATCGAAGAAGCCGAGATGGCGTATGGTGAAGGGCAGATTACACTCGGTCAACCGATCCGAGTGCTCCGCGAGGTGGAACGCGAGGGCAAACGCTATCGCGGTATCGTCGAATCGACGCTCGGACGCTTGTTGTTCAACAGCATCATCCCGCAAGATCTCGGCTATGTCGAGCGCGGTGATGATGACGCGAGCCAAGTGGCGCTCGAGTGTGAATTTGTTGTCGGTAAAAAAGAGCTGGCTAAGATCATTGAACGCTGTATCCACGTCCGTGGTATCACGGAGACGGCAGCCGTTCTCGATAAGATCAAGAAGCTCGGCTTCCACTATTCAACAGTCGGCGGTATCTCGATCGGTATTTTTGACATGATCGTTCCGGAAGTCAAAGAGAACTTGATCGATGTCGCGGAAGCGCGCGTTGATTTTATCAACAAACAGTACCAGATTGGCACGATGAATGAGGAAGGTCGTTATGAAGCCGTTGTCCGTGTTTGGCGCGAGACGACACAAGAAATTACCGACGCGCTCAAAGAAAAGCTCGGCATCTACAACCCGATTTATATGATGTCTCAGTCAGGCGCGAGAGGTAATATCGACCAGATTAAACAGTTGGCCGGTATGCGCGGTAACATGACCGATACGTCGGGTCGTACGATTGAGATTCCAATCAAGTCGAACCTCCGTGAGGGGATGAACGTTCTTGAGTTCTTTATCTCATCTCACGGCGCTCGTAAATCATTGTCGGATACAGCGTTGAAGACGGCTGACTCCGGTTACTTGACAAGACGTCTCGTCGATATTTCGCAAGATGTCATCATCCGCAAAGAAGACTGTGGAACGGAAGAGTACATCGAAGTGTCACCGGTCGTCGTCGGCGGTAAAGTCAAACGCGTCGTAGAAAAACTCGCGAACCGCATCGAAGGTCGTTTCGCAGCCTTGCCGATCGTCCATCCTGAGACGGGTGAAGTGCTCGTCGAAAGAAATGAGATGATAAGCAACACGATGGCCTCGAAGATTGAAGAGCTCAATATCACGAAGGTTGCGATCAGAAGCAACTTGACATGCCAATGCGATAAGGGTGTGTGCGCGAAGTGCTACGGACGAAACCTCGCCACGGGCGGACTGACGGTTGTCGGAGAAGCTGTCGGCATTATGGCCGCACAGTCGATCGGTGAACCGGGAACGCAGCTCACCATGCGTACGTTCCACACCGGCGGTATCGCATCAGGCGACGACATCACACAAGGTCTCCCGCGTGTTGAGGAATTGTTCGAAGCGAGAAAACCAAAAGGACAAGCGATTATTTCCGAATTAACCGGAACGGTGCACATCGTGGAGACGGAGAAACGTCGCCGCGAAGTGACAGTGACAGCTGAAGACGGATTGACGAAGACGTATTCGATTCCGATCTCGACACCGCTTATTGTCGATACGGGAGATGTCGTGGAAGAGGGCGACCTCCTCACCGACGGTTCAGTGAACCCGCATGACATCATGAAAATCAAAGGGGCTCGCGGTGTTCAAAAATACATCATCGCGGAAGTTCTCAAGGTTTATAAAAACAACGGCGTTGAGATCAATGACAAACACATCGAGATCATCGTCAGACAGATGTTGCGCAAGTACAAGATCGACGATCCTGGCGATACACAGTTGTTGACGGGCAGTACGGTCGATATGTCGGAATTCAGAGCCGCAAACGCAGAAGCGCAAGAGCAAGGTCTTGAACCAGCGACGGGGACACAGATCCTGCTTGGAATCACGAAAGCGTCGCTCGCGACAGAGTCTTTCCTCTCAGCCGCTTCGTTCCAAGAGACAACGCGCGTCTTGACGGACGCCGCTGTCAAGGGCAAGATCGATCCTCTCGAAGGGTTGAAGGAGAACGTGATCATCGGAAAATTGATCCCTGCCGGTACCGGGTTGAAACGTTACCGCGAGATCAGTGCTGTTCCTGTCGTTCCCGCCAATATGCCGATGCTCAATGCGACGGCCGATGAAAAGATCGCCCGCACGGAATACGAGACGAAAGCGATTGATGATGGGTTCACTCAAGTGACGAATGAAGAATTCGAAGTGTTCATGAAGTCGCGTGGATTTAAGCCCGAAGACTACCGTGATGCTTGGTCATTTGACCTAGAGCCGCAAGAGAGCAAGGGCGACAGCGACGAAGACTATAACCCTTTGCTCGAACTGTTTGATTTGCCTGATAGTGGATCGGAAGCCGTTGGTGTCTCGGTAGCGGAATAAGCGCTCATTTTCTAACAATCGTTCTGAACGAGAACGATCTAAACGATTAGTAGGGGGAGTCTTTGAATAGGCTCCCCTTTAATATTTGTATTATCTGAAGGCCGATAAGATCATCGCCTTTTTTTGATTATTATCCTTTCCAGCCAAATCTATCATAAATTTGCTCTATTTGCCGGCTCCGTGATAGCATAAACGAGTAATGATTAGAGTTGTGCATGATATCGCAGTATAACCTCTGAAGTCAGATCGATCGCATTAGTAATGGGTTGAATAAGCATCTATGTCAAACGTGAACACTTGTGTTTAAGGAGAACTTGACATGAAGAAAAGTAAAGTTATCGCATGCGCTCTCATCGCTTTTTTGTTGCTTTTAGGGCTTACCGTTTATGCCGCCCCCGCTTATGAGCAGGATGGTTTGAAACTCGAGTTCGTCGAAACAAAAGAGGGCATTCTAATCTTCCTCGTGGATAATCGGACGGCGAGCGAACTGCACAAAGCGGAACTGACCTTCGAAGAATTTCCGAGCCATCTCTTCACGCTAACCTCTCCTAAAATTTCAATCGGGCACATCAAAGCAGGCGAAAAACACGAAACCGATCTGCCGTATAAACTTTCGAGACCTAGCACTGACTCCACCGCGATTGACGAAAGCGTCCCAAGCGATTCTGGTATCTCAACGCAGGAGAGCAAACGTCATGGTATTGACACGAAAACGATTCTTCTCATCGGCGCTCCCGTCGTTGTTATCGTGGCTATCATAGGCGTTGTCTTGGCAAAGAAGAAAAAGAGACAAGACGGTAAGACACACCTTTCTATTTTCCTCATTGTGAGCCTTCTCGTGACTTCACTTTTTTGCGGTATGCCGGTAGAAGCAGAGCCGCATAACATCGCGGACAGCGGTCGCTTGTTCTATAAGATCCCTCTCGAGGGAGAACTCATCCTTGAAGGTGAGACCTATCCCTACCAAGGCGTCTTCTATTATGAGACCGACCGCATCGAACTCAACGTCGAAGAGACAGAAATCGAAGAAATCACCGAAGGGTTTAAAGTCGAAGCCGATCCCCATATGGAATCGGGCAAATTCGACGCTTCAAAAGCGGGCGAAGTCGGACAAGTGGAGGTCGTAAGAGCTTATACATACGTCAACGGCAAAAAAACAGGTGAAGGCAAAGAAATCTCACGGAAAGTGATTAAAGAAGTTGTGCCGGGTGTTATTAAATACGGCACAAAACCGGTGACGAAAGTACTCAAGGCGAAGACCGTCTATGAAGCCGTTAAAGAAAAACTGGGGTATGAAAAAGCAAAAGAAGGCATCGAGCCGAAAGATGGAAGCGAAACCATTGTCGCGACTGATTTCAACTTAGAAAAGATGGAACCTGTTTTAAAAACAGACAAAGTCGACCCGGTCAATGCCGTCGTCCTAAAGGGTGTTTTGGAAGACATGAGCACCTCGGTGCCATTTGGCAAGGTCTATGAGGCTAACCAAGAGGCGAAAGTTGGCTCCGCCAATCAAGTGAAGTCAAAAGGCGTGAACGGCTCCGAAACGCAACACTTTGAGCATAAAGTCGACGCCAAAACGGGCGCGATTATTAAATCCTCTGCTCCGTCAGGTCGCTCCGATAAAGTGGAACCTGTCAACCAAGTGGAGCTCGTCGGTGTTCTCGATACCATTGTGACGTCTATTCCGTTTAAAACGGAGACCAAACAAGACCCGACAAAATGGGACAACTACAAATCAACCGCGTCAAAAGGCGTGAACGGTAAAAAGACAGACACAGTCGCGCGCTACCTCGACACCAAAACAGGTGTTGTAAGCCGCGATAACTCAAAAGCCAAAGTTCTCAGCACAAAAACGGAAGACCCCGTCAACGCCGTCACAGTGATTGGCACAAAAGCGCCGACATGGAAACGCGTTGTAAAAACGGCTGTCCCTATTGACTTTACGACCACCAATAAAGTGTTCGTGAGCCAGTCTGAATTCGGCTCAATGAAATCCGCCGCTGATGTCGCCGCGAAACGTCAGGCTTTTAATGCCGCTGCGAGCGGTAAAACATCGCTTGGCGCGAATGGCTACGCGGAAGTCGTCGGACAAAAAGGCGAAAAAACAACCTCTTATGAGCAAGCCGTCGATGAGTCAGGAAACGCGATTCCAGGTTACGCTATTCGAAATGAGAAGACAGAAATCACCAAACAAGCGGTTAACGCGGTACATATGTATTTTAACGTCGCGGCCGGAACAAAGCGTGATATCCCCACTCCTTACAGCTACCGTGCGAACGAAAGCCTCGCCGTCGGCAAAACGAATGTTATCCAAGAAGGCGCGAAAGGTGCTGAGGAAAGCATTTTGTTCTACGCCGGTGAAGTCGGAAAGTCGACAAAAACTGAAAAATGGACAAGAACACTAGAACCTAAAGCTGGCATTACCGAGGTCGGAGCTAGAGAAGTGAAGACTGAGCTGATTCCGTTTGAGACGGAAATCAGACAAGCCGAGTGGACTTGGTGGGCTTGGGATACTGAGATTAAAATGATTCAAGAAGGTGTGAACGGTGAAAAAATCACCACTAAAATTTACAACGTCAATGCCAGCACCGGAAAACTCGAAGGCGTCAAGAGTTCGTCCTCAAATGTAACGAAAGAATCTCGCAAAAAGATTATCGAAAAAGGTGAAAATCACTTTACAAATAATTACAGGACAGACTTTGAAAATGAGCTGTTTAGGTTGATTAACGAGTATAGAGCTAGCAAAGGAATTGCGCCACTTGTGTGGGGGCCTGCCGAACATAAGAAAAACATCAAATATGTTGCCGCCAAAATCTCAATTAACGGGTTCTATCATGTTCCAGGTGGTATGGAGGACAATATTTCAAGAAACTCCCACACACCGCAAGCAACATTGAATAGCTGGAAATCAAGCGGTGGACACGAAAGAGCAATGGTAAACCCAGATGATACTTATTGCTCAATCGGATGCTATGTCGATAGCTACGGTGGCCTCTGGTGGGCATTTGGTGCAAGATAGATAGGCACAAAACAATTTACAGACCCTATAAGAACGGTTATTGCGACGCCTTGAAATGCTCAAGTATGGAGGAATAAATGAGAAAATTTAACAAACATTCCATTCACTTGTTTTTAGCTCTTTTAATCATGGTTTTCATTTTTCCCCTGTCTAGTTGTAGTCGGGCGACACCTTCAACGACACCTTCCATCATAACCACAACAACGCCATCTACAGCCTCGACTGCAGGGGAAGAGCATACAACGACAACAACGACAACAACGACAACCGCCACGCCCCCAACCGACCGCATTGAGACAAATGTCGAAGAAAAGGAAATAGAAGAAATTACCGAAGGCATTAAGCTCGAAGCGGATCCCCATATGGAATCGGGCAAATTCGACGCTTCAAAAGCGGGCGAAGCTGGACAAGTGGAGATCATAAGAGCCTATACTTTTGTCAATGGTGAAAAAACAGGTGAAGGCAAAGAAATTTCACGAAAAGTGATTAAAGAAGTCGTCCCAGGTGTCGTCAAATACGGCACAAAGCCAGTGACGAAAGTACTCAAGGCGAAGACCGTCTATGAAGCCGTTAAAGAAAAACTGGGGTATGAAAAAGCAAAAGAAGGCATCGAGCCGAAAGATGGAAGTGAAACCAATGTCGCGACTGATTTCAATTTGGAAAAGATGGAGCCTGTTTTAAAAACAGACAAAGTCGACCCTGTCAATGCCGTCGTCTTAAAGGGCGTTTTGGAAGACAAGAGCACCTCGGTGCCGTTTGGCAAGGTCTATGAGGCTAACCAAGATGCAAAAGTCGGCTCCGCCAATAAAGTGAAGTCAAAAGGCTCAAACGGCTCCGAAACACAACACTTTGAGCACAAAGTCAACGCAGAAACTGGCGCTATTATTAAATCCACTGTTCCAACAGGACGCACTGATAGAGTCGACCCTGTTGACCAAGTGGAGCTCGTTGGTGTTCTCGACACCATCGTAACGTCTATTCCGTTTAAGACTGAGACAAAGCAAGACCCGACTAAGTGGGACAACTACAAATCAACCACTACGAAGGGCGTGAACGGTAAGAAAACCGACACTGTCGCGCGTTACCTCGACACAAAAACAGGTGTTGTTAGCCGCGATAACTCAAAGGCAAAAGTTCTCAGCACAAAAACTGAAGACCCAGTCAATGCGGTCACAGTAATTGGCACCAAAGCTCCGACATGGAAACGCGTTGTAAAAACGGCTGTCCCTATTGACTTTACGACCACCAATAAAGTGTTCGTGAGCCAGTCTGAATTCGGCTCAATGAAATCCGCCGCTGATGTCGCCGCGAAACGTCAGGCTTTTAATGCCGCTGCGAGCGGTAAAACATCGCTTGGCGCGAATGGCTACGCGGAAGTCGTCGGACAAAAAGGCGAAAAAACAACCTCTTACGAACAAGCCGTCAATGAGTCAGGAAACGCGATTCCAGGTTACGCTATTCGAAACGAAAAAACAGAAATCACGAAACAAGCGGTTAACGCGGTGCATATGTATTTTAACGTCGCAGCTGGAACAAAGCGTGATATTTCCGCTCCTTACAGCTACCGCGCGAACGAAAGCCTCGCCGTCGGCAAGACGAATGTTATCCAAGAAGGCGCTAAAGGTGCTGAAGAAAGCATTTTGTTTTATACGGGTGAAGTTGGCAAATCCACCAAAACTGAAAAGTGGACGAGAACTTTAGAACCTAAAGCTGGCATTACTGAAGTCGGAGCTAGAGAAGTGAAGACGGAAGCGATTCCGTTTGAGACGGAAGCGCAGTGGAACCCGCGCGCTTGGGATACAGAGGTCGAAGTGATTCAAGCTGGCATCACAGGTGAGCAGACCACAACCAAGATTTACAATGTCAATACAAGCACAGGAAAGCTAGAAGGCGTCAAAAGTTCGTCTTCAAACGTAACTAAAGAGGCGCGTAAAGAAATTGTTAAAAAGGGCGCGCACCACTTCACGAATCAATATAGAACAGATTTCGAAAATGAGCTGTTTAGATTGATTAATGAGTATAGGGTAAGCGAAGGCATCGCCCCTCTAGCGCAAGGCCCGTCGACTTATAAAAATAAAATGAGATATGTAGCTGCTGAAATTTCTGTTAATGGCTTCCGACATGTAGGCGGTGAAGATAATATCTCTATGAACTCCCCGACGCCGCTCGCAACACTCAATAGTTGGAAATCAAGTCCTGGACATAACGCAGCAATGATTGACCCCCTTGACACATACTGTTCTATAGGATGTTATGTAGACCAATCCGGTGCCTTATGGTGGGCGTTTGGCGCACGCAGATAGCTGCATCTAAGGCCGCATCCAACAACAACAAAAGAGACTCTACAATTGTAGAGTCTCTTCTTGTTCATTAAATAACAACAAATCAATTACAAGTTTCAATTGTTTTAATCCCATATTCTCCCAGTGTATCCTTGTTTTTGCCTACAAGTTCAATCAATTTCTCTTGCGTCATTTTAGGCATTGGACGAAATACATTCTTATTATACTCTGGCCCATAATGTCCTTGCCCTTTGTTTTCCAAAACCACAACGTCGTACCCTTCTTCAGCCTCTTCGACCCACGATTCGATGGTTTTTGAGAGCTCCTCAAAACTTTTTTCGGTAGGATTATATTCAATCCAATCTTCAACATCCTCGAGTTCTTTTTGTATTCTTGTTGCAGTTTCCCTGGATGCCTCATAACTCATTCCGTCCCACGAAAGCTCGAATAAAATCGCGTAAGCTAAGACATTATTGTCAAGCCTTTTGAGGCTCTCTTTGTAAACAGGGAGCCCTAAAAGAATGCGCCAATCTTGCAACATTAACGCGTAACTTTCATGAGTAGTCGGATTATAAGTAAAAACATCGAATATTTCATAGATGATATATTCGCGCAGCTCGTAATCAACTTTGTAGTCGATAATCGGGACGACAGCAAGGGTGGTGTCGTCTTCAGGATTTTCTATTTCAAGCGTTAAAAGCTCGTCAAAAAGTGCGCGAACACTTCCTGGGGTGCACAACCATTTGACAAGGAGAGGGTGACATATTATACTAAGGTCAAAGAAAGTCAAAGACTAAAAGAAATGCTCGATGGTTTCAATCGATCTGTTGTTCGATGAACGCATCGTGGCGAAAGAGTTTTTAGAAGAACATGTCAGAAAGGTGTGACAGACATGGGCAGTCTAACGGATTTGATCGAGCAAGCGATACTCGATCTGATTGAACAACACGACGGGTATGCGGAGATCGCTCGCAACGCCTTCGCCGCGGAGATGAAAGTCGCGCCCTCGCAGATCACCTATGTGATTTCGACGCGTTTTGGACATGAACACGGATACATTGTGGAGAGTCGGCGAGGCGGGTCAGGTTATATCAAGATCATGCGGGTCCCACATTCCGATCACTCGGAATATGTGATGCATCTGATGCGCGCTGCTGATGATCATTTGACTCAACACGACGTTAATATCTTGATCGATAATCTTCTTAATTATGAGTTGATTACGCACGAAATGGCGAGTCTTATGAAATCGTCACTATCTGACAGAAGTCTTGCCCTTATCGCCGGGCGCGATCGCCACGAAACGCGCTCTTTGATTTTCAAAAATATGCTATTGTACATCGCCTCAATAGGCGATGAGGAGGAATAACGACATGTTGTGCCATCATTGCCAACAAAGAGATGCGACGATCCATCTGACCAAGGTCGTCAACGGTTTAAAAGAGGAACATCACCTCTGTCAAGCGTGTGCCGCTTCGCTTCAACATGAACAAGGAGCGACAGAGTCGACATGGGGCGGGATGCTGGAATCCATATTACCCGGACCTTCCATGTTCGGTTATCCGTTCATGGCGAAAGATCAGCGTTCCACACCGGCGAGGCTCGTTTGCCCGCAATGCGGTGAGACGGAACGAGAACTCCGCGAGACGGGGCTTCTTGGATGCGCACAGTGCTACGACACATTTTGCGAATTATTATTCCCCGTGTTTCGTCGAGCGCAAGGTCATACGCAACACATCGAAGAAGTCGCTCCATGCGTCGTCGAGGACAAGCCGTTGTCAGAAATCGAACGACTGAAGGTTGATTTGAGCGATGCCATCGCTCAGGAAGATTACAAACGTGCCGCTCAACTTCGCGATGCCATTCGTGACCTCGAAGAGAAGGAGGGATCGCAATGACATGGTATCTAGACAGCGGACCGGATAGCGATGTCATCATTTCGACGCGCGTGAGGCTGGCGAGAAATCTTGAAGATACACCTTTTCCTTGGCGTCTTACGCCGGAAGAGCTGGAACGCGTCAAAGAACGCGTGACAGACGCTTTTCGCGATATATGTGACATCAGCGGCGAGAAACCATTGATTGTCGATCTATCGACATTAGGCGACATCGAATCGCGCGCGCTCGCGGAGAAGCGCATCATCAGTCGCGATATGTTGAAGCATACGCGTGGAAAATCGCTGCTGCTGTTCCCCGGGGAAGCGACGGGAATTCTCGTCAATGAAGAAGACCACCTGCGCCTTTACGCCGTGGGTGCCGGACTTTGCTTTAAGGAGACGGCAGAGCGGGCGATTGCTGTCGCGTCGCTTATGGGCGATCGACTGCCTTTTTCAAAGAGCGGTCGGATGGGCTACTTGACAACCTGCCCGACGAATACGGGAACAGGGATGCGCGCATCGGCCATGCTCCACGTGCCCGGTCTTATACGCGCCGGTGTGATCAAGCCGCTCGCCGATAAACTGACGAAAGCCGGTTATGTGCTCCGCGGCGCGGAAGGAGAGGGGAGCGACGCGTACGGTGACTTCATTCAGTTGTCGAACCAAGTGACGCTCGGCGTCTCTGAAGAACGCATTCTCTCAGATCTTGAGCGACTCGTCCGCGAGGTCGCCGACGAGGAGCGTCGAGCTCGCCGCGCGCTATACGAGCGAGATCGGCTCGCCATGCAAGATGAGATCGGGCGCGCCAAGGATAAGCTCATGTACTCACATCTGATGTCGACCGAAGAAGCGATGCATTTGCTTCCACTCGTGCGACTCGGAAGAGAGCTCGAACTTCCCGATATGCCAAGCTACGAGACCATTCAAGAATTGTTTGTCGGCGTCGGGGAAGGCGTGTTGCAACAGACACTCGGAAGGCCGCTTGAACCTAGGCAGCGAGATGAGGAACGCGCCACAATCATACGCCATGCAATAAATAATCTTAGAACATAAATAGGGGGAATCAATTATGATGATTAGATTTTCAAGACGATCCGGGGAAGCCTTAGGGCGCGCTTGGGTCACAGCCAAATCATTTGAAACAGGATACATTGGGACAGAGCATCTTCTCGCCGGAATACTCGCCGAGCGAGATGGGCTCGCGTGCGAACTTCTGGGGAACAGAGGCGTCGACGGCGCCACGGTCACGCGACAACTTATCGCGTTCAACCATAAACAGCCTGTCGAAGTCTCACAGGAGGAAGCCGAAGGCATCGATGGAAACGACATTATCGCGATGATGACACCGCGCACAAGGCAAGTTATCAATCTCGCGGCTCGCGAAGCACAATCGCTCTCACAGAGCGGGGCGATTGACCCGGAGCACTTGTTGCTCGGCATCTTGCGTGAAGGTGAGAGTGTCGCCGTCCGTATACTCGTGGAAGCCGGTATCACGCCTCGAGATTTCCATACACAACTTTCACAAGTCATACAGGCCGGATGGAGTCAATCTGAACCTTCCGGGACGGCGTCATCGAGCGCAAGCTGTGCCGCGCCTTCAGATTCAAAGACACCTAACCTAGACAAATTCAGTCGCGATCTCACGGAAATGGCGAGAGAAGGGCGTTTTGATCCGATCATCGGTCGCGATGACGAGATTCGACGCGTGGAACAGATTCTGTGCCGTCGGACAAAAAATAATCCCGTCCTTATCGGTGAACCCGGCGTCGGAAAAACAGCCATCGCCGAAGGTATTGCGCAACGTATGATCTCCAATGACATGCCTGATCTTCTCTGTGGTAAACGACTCGTATCGCTCGACCTCAGCGGCATGCTGGCAGGCTCAAAATATCGTGGCGAATTTGAAGAGCGTCTCAAAATGGGTATCGATGAAGCCGTCGAAGCAGGCAATATTGTGCTCTTCATCGACGAACTTCACACGATCATCGGGGCGGGAGCTTCTGAGGGCGCGATGGACGCGTCGAATATCCTGAAACCGTTGCTCGCTCGCGGGGAGGTACAAGTCATCGGAGCGACGACGCTCGACGAATACAGAAAGCACATAGAAAAAGACGCGGCACTTGAGCGTCGCTTCCAGCCCGTTACTATTAACGAGCCGAGTGAACCTGATACAGTCGACATCCTCTTCGGCTTGAGAACGCACTACGAAGACCATCACCGCGTCCACATCTCCGATGAGTCAATTGAGGCGGCGGTCAAATTGTCGACACGCTATATCACCGATAGATTTTTGCCTGACAAAGCCATTGACCTGATCGATGAGGCCGCGTCACGGTTGAGAATCAATCAAGTGAGAGGTTCCGATGAATTGCGCGCGTTGCAAGATCAGTTGCAAAAAGTGATCGCCGATAAAGACAAAGCCGTCGAAGACGAAGCGTTTGAGTTGGCAGCCGATCTGAAAGCGCAAGAAGATGAGCTCGAGAAGAGCATCGCCGAATGCGAAGAGCACGGCCAGGCCGACAATCGCGAGGATTGGCCGGTGCTCACGAGCGACATGATCGCCGATATTGTGTCGAGTTGGACGAGCATTCCTGTCAGGACGTTGACCGAAGACGACAGTGAGAAGTTGCGTCGCCTTGAAGACGAGCTGCGCAAGCGTGTGCTTGGGCAGGATGAGGCGGTGACAGCCGTCTCAAAAGCTATTCGTCGCGGACGACTCGGGTTGAAAGACCCGCAGCGTCCGACGGGTTCGTTCATCTTCCTTGGGACAACAGGCGTCGGTAAGACAGAACTCGCCAAAGCGCTCGCCGAGACGATGTTCGGCCATGAGAACGCTCTCATCCGCGTCGATATGTCGGAATACATGGAAAAATTCGATGTGTCAAAATTGATCGGCTCGCCTCCCGGTTACGTTGGCTACGACGAAGGAGGGCAGTTGACTGAGAAAGTGAGACGTCAACCGTATTCTGTGGTTCTCTTTGATGAAATTGAAAACTCGATGCTACAAATTCTTGAGGATGGGCGCTTAACCGATGGCCAAGGAAGAACGGTCAACTTCACGAATACGATTATCATCATGACATCGAACATCGGCGCTCGCCTGCTCGTCAGCCCCGAGGGACGACGTATCGGATTCGCATTCGATCACGAACAGAACGACGAAGAAATTGTCAGAGATGAAGACTTCTATGGTGGCAAGACATTCGATGAGGCTAAGGATCTCGTCCTCAAAGAGTTACACCGAACGTTCTCGCCTGAGTTTATCAACCGTATCGATGAGATCATCTTCTTCAAGATGCTCGACCGCGAGACGATGCGCAGTATTGTTGACATCATGATTAACCAGCTATCAGCGCGTATTGCCGATATCGGGTTGATGACGGACGTGACAGACAAAGCGAAAGATTGGCTCGCTGACAAAGGCTATGAACCACAGTATGGCGCGCGTCCCTTACGCCGCTTGATCCAGACGGAGGTAGAGGATCGTTTCTCTGAAGCGCTGCTCGATCACATCGTGGCTGAAGGCGATACCGCCGAAGTCGATCTCGATACCGAAGCCGATCACCTCGTGATCAGGAAAAAAATGGCGGAACGAGAATCAATCGTTGCGGACGAGAATGAAGACGAGGATGACAACGTTGCGCCGGCAGATGATGTCGGTGAACGGCCTCAACTATCCGATGATATGGAGTTGAACGAGCCGGACAATTCGGCTGCAAACGAAGCATAAACGACTCGTGTAAAAAATGAAGTCGCGGGAGAACAGCCAGTCTCCCGCGACTTTTTATTTTTTAGCCCGTTACGATAAAAAGACGTCAGTCACGCTTTCAGAAACATCGGTTCTATCAGAGGGCAAGATCATCGACGCCATCAAGATACGCTTTAATGGCGGGGACGACAGAGGCGATGGTTCCTTCAATAAAAGGATTTCTAAGATTAGCAAGATCAACGAGTTCGAGGAAAGGCTTACTCCCGCCGGCTTGGCAGAGACGCAAGTAATCAATCCATGCATCTGTGTGGTTATCTTGATCCTTGACCCAGAACTGTAACGCGCAGACTTGGGCCAATGTGTAATCGATATAGTAGAAGGGTGCGCCGAAAATATGGCTTTGGCGCATCCAGTAACCACCTCGTTCAAGATAATCAAAACCGCCGTAATCGCGAAGCGGCAAGTACTTCTTTTCAAGCTCACGCCATTTGAGCTTCCGCTCAGCAGGTGTCGCCTCGGGATTCTCATAAACCCAATGTTGGAACTCGTCGACTGTCACACCGTACGGGATAAACGTCAGCGCGCCCGCGAGGTGCGTGAACTTGAACTTCTCCGTTTGGTGTTCAAAGAACAGCTCCATCCAAGGCCATGTGAAGAACTCCATACTCATGGAGTGAATTTCGCACGCTTCAAGTGTGGGGAAGCCGTAAGCCATCAGTCGCATATGGCGACTTTCATAACCTTGGAACGCGTGCCCCGCTTCGTGTGTCATGACTTCGACATCGCCTTGCGTCCCGTTAAAATTGGCGAAGATGAAAGGAGACTTGTAATCGACGAAACTCGTGCAATACCCGCCGCCGGATTTTCCTTTTTTCGATAAGACATCGAACAATTCATTCTGACGAATAAACTGGAAGAACTCATCTGTTTCCGAAGAAAGCTCACGATACATCCTTTCGGCTTGTTCGAGGATCCACTCCGGATCACCTTGCGGTTTGGCATTCCCAGTCGTGTAATTGAGGGGTTCGTCGTACCAATAGAGATGATCGAGTCCTAGTCGTTTTTGTTGTCGCTTGCGAAGTTCGACGGAAATAGGGACAATCTCTCGATAGACTTGATCGCGGTAATGCTTGACATCCTCCGCATTGTAGTCTGTTCGTCCCAATAGATCGTAGCCGAGTTGAACAAAATTGTCATAGCCTAGCTTGCGCGCCATCTCTGTGCGAATTTTGACCATCCGGTCGTAGATCGCATCCAATTCATTTTCATGTTTTTCAAAGAATCCAAAGAAGGCTTCGCCGGCACGTTTGCGACGATCGCGATCAACATCCTGCATAAATGGACCGAGTTGCGCCAACGTATACGTGTTGCCTTCAAATTCAATTTGAGCTGACGCGAGTAGTTTTGTGTGTTCCGTCTCTAAACGATTTAACTCTACGAGATCGTCCATGATTTCCGGCGCGAACGTTTTGAGTTGTAGTTCAGTGAGTGAAAAAATCTGTTTTCCAAATTCTTTTTCCAATTCGAGTCGAAAAGGAGAGCGAACCATTTTGGTGCCAAATTCAACCTGGAGCTCCTCGAATTGTGGCGACACTTCATCAAAAAAATCAACTTCCGCCTCGTAGAACTCATCCCTTGTATCAATCGTATTTCTGACACTGGATAAAGTTCGTTGCGTATCGAACGCGCGGTGGATCGCTTCGAACTCATCGATGAGCTTGATCTGTTCTTCGGCTGTTTTTGTCTCATCGAATGTCTCTATGATGCGCCTCATATCATGTTTGACACGCTCCATATCAGGGCGCGTATAGACCATATCGGGAAATTTTGTCATTTGCCTACTCCTTACGGTATTTGCCTTTTGGGGCTTTTAGATCTCACGATACGATAATTTTACACATTGGCGGTCAATATAAGCAATGATATTCATCGGAATACCCCACCGATA
>CAZBOM010000003.1:0-12822 GCA_964493375.1 uncultured Mageeibacillus sp.
GCGCTCTCCGTAAAGCCGATGAGGCGAAAATTACTTGTGTGTACTTTTAGAAGCGCAGCTGTCTCATCGGTCAGAACGCGCTCATAGTCGGAAATACGCGTTCGATTCGTTGTCCCCACGCCGCGGAGAATCGCTTGGCTCTCTTCCATGATGTCAGGGATTCTGAATGAACCGCCGATCTCCACAAGTTCGCCTCGTGACACGATTACTTCGCGTTTTTTGGCGAGTGATGAAAGCGCGAGCATGACAGCAGCCGCGTTGTTATTGACCACGATGGCGGCCTCAACACCCAATAGTTTGCAGAGCAGTTTTTCGACATGATTATTTCTGTTCCCGCGCGCTTTGTTCTCGAAATCGTATTCGAGAGAACTGTACGTTGACATGATTTTGTAAACGGCTTCAGCGGCAACATCGGCGAGTGGCGCGCGCCCAAGATTTGTGTGCAAAATAGCCCCTGTCGCGTTAATGACAGGATGAATGCCTGGTTTTGCTTCTCGCGAGAGTTTTGTTAAGACGCGATGAACGAGCGCATCCCATGTCAATGGCTCTTTGGCAAGGTCACGGTCGTTCTTATCATGTTTTTGCAGAAGGCATTTTCGGGCGTCGTCAATCTCGCATCTGACGGCAGATAGAGTTGGTGCGTATCCATATGTTTCGATAGCTCCGACAAAACGCTCATCTTTAATAAATTCATCAACTTTTGGTAAGTCAGGTAGATTCGCGATAATCATTTTATTAGACCTCAGTTCCTAAAGGGCTTCTGATGTCATCATATCAAACAAGTGTCACCCTATAACAATTTAGTGATTGGCAAATAACTCGATATAGTCGTCGCCTTCAACGCGATAGATGCCTTCCGTATCATCATCGACCATTGTCGATTCATCGAAATCAAAGGTAAAGCGCACGGCTGAACCGCACGAGACGGATAGTTTGCGCGGGGCGGGAATCATGATGGCTTTCTCATCGCCAAGATCACGCAATCGCTTTAAGAATGAGAGCGCCCCGTAATGTGTATGAAATGTCGCGATATAACTCATCGTACTGTTCCTTCTTCGCGTGTTTCAATAGGTATTTGATTTGCTTTTCATATTTAGGTTGGCTGTCGCCGGCGTAGAGGTGAAACGGCCGGCGAAGCCAACTTCTTACAACGCTTTTAGAGTTTGCTGAACGACTCTGTATTCTTTATGGTTCCAACAAGGTCGCTCAGGATCTCCTGATTATTTGGTGAATGTGAATTTGTATTCGCCATTCTCTTCAACGGCTTCAAATGTGTGCCCGTTGTTTGAGGCGAATCGGCGGATATTCTCATTCGGTGTCTCATCATTGACGAGAACGACAAAGGGGAATTCTCCTTCGGCAATTGCCTCTTTAACGAGAAGCACCGGTTCGGGACAAGACAATCCTCTTGTATCAACTGTTTTCATCGATCATATCTCACTTTCTATAAAATTTCTTTGATGGCACAGGCCGAAAGACTGCTGAAGATTCTGACCTGCGCTTTGTCATTTGGTTATTTGGCGCTCTTCAGTCTCTTTTTCGTGTATGCGATGCCGATCACAAGCATGACGACGAGAGAGACGATCACAGCGATACGTCCGTTGGCTGTTGTTCCGCCACCGGTGACAATGCTCGTGCCTTCTTGGTAAGCGTCAGGTCCGGACGCCAACCCAAAGTTGTGAGCGAACGCGGCACCGGCGATAAGTCCGAGAACCGTGATGCCTGAGTCGACGTTGCCCGTTCCCGTGAGAACGAGTTGGCGCATGGGGCAGCCTCCGAGAAGCACTGATCCGAGTCCGACGACGACCATGCCGAGGATGTTCCAGATCCATTGGCTGTGGGCGATGGGTTGGTGATAGAGGCTGAGACTGAAGCTCTTGTTGATGAGGTTATAGACAAGCGCGACGCCAAAGATGGCGACGTTACCCCAGAAGAGATGCAAGTCTTTAATCATGAATAAGTCGCGGAAACCACCGGCCTGACAGATGCGTGAACGCTGCGCGACGACACCGATGATGAGCGACAGACCGAGCGTGATCCAGATGCTGGCGTGCATCGAGCCGGGGCCTTTTTCAGAGAAGGCGATGAGCGGCGAAGCGAGCGCGAGCATGACGAAAAGAGGAACTTGCAGGAGGGGGATGAGAGCCCCTTCGAGCGGGTTTTTCTCATATGTTCTGCCGAGAGAGAAGCCTTTGCGAAGGAACAATGTCCCGAGGAAGACTCCCCCGACAAAACCGACGAGTCCAATCCATGCGTTCAGGTCTCCCGCGGCCATCCGCAGAACCATGCGGAGTGGGCACCCGAGGAATACGAGCGCGCCGATCATGACCATGAACCCGAGGAAGAAGCGGGTCAAAGGTGATGAACCGCCGCGCGCGCGGAATTCACGAGTGAAGATTGAAATCAGGAATGATCCGAAGATGAATCCGATGATTTCAGGCCTTACATACTGTACAACAGGCGCCGTGTGCAGTTTGAGCGCACCGGCCGTATCGCGCAAGAAGCACGCGATACAGAACCCCATGTTGCCGGGGTTGCCTTTTGTCATCAGAAAGACGCCGGCGAATCCGAGCAGGACGCCTGTTACGATGACAGCGATTACATTTTTCTTTTTCATAAAATCTCCTTGATTCATATTTCGTGACAATCGATTTTTTGTTTTTGACGCCACGAAGCTGATCGCGATCAGCTTCACCGAAAACATCGAGATGAATGTTCTTTGTTCGCTTGTCGTCTTGCAGGCTTGCCGACGCGCGCGAAAAGTTGGCGAAGGATCGCGTGTGATCCCAGACCAAACAACAGTTAGTAAAAAAGGTGAAAATAGGGGGCGGTTCCGGATGACCGATCAGATAACCTTGATAGGGACATCTTCCCATGGGAGGACTTTGCCGACGATCCGAGCCTCTTCGCCCAGTTCGTGCATTGCTGCTTGATAAGGCTCAACGTCCTCTTCTCGCATCGCGAGCAGGAGGCCGCCTGATGTCTGTGGGTCAAACATCAAATCAGACAAGGCGAGTGGCACATCACTTGCGATTGACACACGTTCTCCGACGAAATGGCGATTGCGATACGCCCCTGCGGGGAGAATGCCGTCTGTTGCCATTTCCAACGCCTGCGGTAAAAGCGGTATACGTTTGCTTTCAAACAAGAGAGTCGTTTGCTTTTCTTTTCCCGCCATCTCAGCCGAGTGTCCGAGCAATCCGAATCCGGTGATATCGGTTGACGCGGAAACATCGTAAGCAAGAGATGCTTCACAGGCATTTTTGTTGAGCCTTGCCATCGTCTCCACCATCACATGTTCATTTTCAGGTGTGATCAGATTGGCTTTCGCTCCCGTTGACAGTGCTCCCGTTCCGAGTGGTTTCGTCAGAACAAGCACGTCTCCGTGTCGCGGCGTGTCGTTGCGCCTGATCTTATCAGGGTGACAAAGTCCCATAACCGAAAGTCCGTACTTAGGCTCTTCATCCTCGATGCTGTGCCCACCGGCGATGACAACACCGGCTTCCATGCATTTATCTGCGCCGCCTTCGAGAATTCTGCGCACGACCGCGAGGTCGAGACAATTCGAGAAGCAAAGCAGGTTTAATGCTGTTTTAGGGGTGGCGCCCATCGCGTAGACATCACTGATCGCATTCGCGGCCGCTATACGTCCAAAATCGTAAGGGTCGTCGACGACAGGAGGGAAGAAATCAATCGTCTGGATGATCGCGATTTCCTCTGAGGCGATGTAGACAGATGCGTCGTCGTCAGAATCATAACCGACAAGTAAGCGCTCGTCTGCCACCTTGGGCAATCCGGAAAGAAGTTCCGATAGGACCGCCGGTCCTATTTTCGATCCTCAACCGCCTGCTTTGGTCAACTCGGTAAGACGAATCTTAAAGTCAGACATAATCGCACCTCCTTGTCGTTTTATTGGCAAAAGCCTTTCCAATTATACATGATTAAAAATCTTTTAGCAAAAATGCAAAACGGTGAGAGACAAAAGATTTAATCAACGACTTTAACTAGAAAATCGTTATCAATTTATAATTGATTAGAATTTAATTGACAGGTTGATTCATTCATTGCAGGTCATGTCGAGTAATCGATATAATGCATGGGACAAGTATTGAACCCGGAGTCGTTCGCGAAGTCGTTATTTCCACAATACCCAACGACCGGTTGGCAAAGTCCCAACAATTATCGCGAAATTCGCCGTTCTGTTTCTGAAAGAAATGGTCACCGCGAATGAATTTCACCGGGATGAAGGAAAGCGATCACCGTCGTTTCGTTAGGAGCAAGATGATGTCTCGTCGCCAACAATTGATTGCATGGGCGTTTACAATAGTTATCGTGATCGGACTCTCCATTCTTATTGTGATATCCAGTTTAAACTCCACTTATTTAGAGCCCGAGCACAAACAATCGGTGAACTCTCATCACGAATTGATGAGAACAGATATTCCGGGTACGAGTATGGCGGAAAAGACTCCGCTATCAAGCGGACCGACATCTTCCTTTCAAACCGACCCTACTCAGACCGTTTCGAGTCTATCGAATCAGGTGTCATCAACGACTCAAGCCGACGCGACTCAGACAGCCTCAAGCTCATCGAAACAGACGACATCAACGACTCGAACTGACGCGACTCAGACAGCCACGAGCACGTCGAAACAGACGGCATCAAAGTCTCGAGCTGTCACGACTCGAACAGTCTCAAGTCAACCTATACAGACGACCGCGATTTCAATAAGCACAACGCAAGCGACTTTGAGTGAGTCTGTACAACCGACGACAACGACAATGCTCACAACATTGCCGCAGACGACTTCTCATGACTCGGTTTCATCATCGGTATCGTCATCATCGGTATCGCCGGCTATTTCTACTACATTGCCAACCCCCGCAACAACGCCTGTCTCCACTCTATCTGAGATTACAACGGAGAATAATATTGATCGATCTCCCGAAGTTGTCGCTCGTGAATTTCTCATAAGAAATTTCAGCGTGCACGGTCAGATGGCGCCGGCGCAGATTTTTGCGCGCGACACATCAACTCTCCAGAAGCTATTGGCGAAACGAAAAGAGCTCGTTTTACAAAGGCGTGAAACGTTCAATCTAGGGCTCCACAATCCGTCTTTTCATTTGGAACTTCTGGAACAACGTATTGAGTCTCAAACAGCCTATCTTTCCATTTTGTCGACGGAACAGTGCTCTTTCTCCAACCCTCAAGCGACGGCTAAAGGTCGTTACTATTATTTGCTTATGCTGGTCAAAGAACAGAATGAATGGAAAATTAAGTCGATTTTATCGCGCGATCGGTTTTTTGGTGTTTTCGAGAAAGTGAGTAGCGCAAGAGTTTTTGAAGTGAGACAGGCGATCCGAACGGGGAAGGGACTCGCCAAGAAATTCCAATTGACAACGAATGAAAGTGTGATTGACAGACGCTATCAGCTTGAGAAAAACAATATCGTTAAAGAGAAACAAGAAGCCGGACTCTCTGAGAAGCTTCCTGTTTCATCGGGAGAAAATCGCGCTTTGTTCGATCGCGACGCTATGAAACATTACCAAGCGACGTGGGCACTTAGCCGTAACCCTAAATACAGTGATTACACCAGAGTCGGTGGTGATTGCCAGAACTATATATCGCAAGTGATCGCGGCGGGCGGCACGCCCATGGACGATGTCGGCTCTCAACAGTGGTATTACTTCAGGAGTTCGAAGAGATCGCCGTCATGGGCGGGTGTCGGTTATTTTCTAAAATATATTACGCGTAACGCTGATAAAGGGCCACGCGGTGTGATTGTTCAGAGTGCACAGTCTCTACAGTGCGGGGATGTCGTGCATCTTGACTGGGATTACGACGGCTATTACAACCATGCCATCTCGATTTATCGCGCGGGCAGTTCACCGACTTTTTCAGGTCACACAAATGACGAGCTTGATTACCCCCTCTACTACATGCCGGGACACAAACAGTATTATCACCTTGTCGATTACGGTCAGTAGAGTGAGCGATCAAGCTGTTTGCAGCAGAGTATCCTCTTATTGAAGGAGTGAGCAGAGATGATTTATCAGTACACCGAGAATGCCATTCGAGAAATTGATTTCAGCGAGTTGCCGAGCCAAAACGGGCAGGAGGCCAAGGTGTCAGGCCTCTTTGTAGGAGATGTCGACGCGCCTGTGTTTAACGACTGGTTGAAAGATCGCGGAGAAGGCGAAGGACTCATAAAGGAAATCACCATCGGGGAGAGTCCTCTTCAAAACTCGCTCAACATCAGTGAGAGTTACACTTTTATCCGACTCGATTTGCTTGATATTGCCAATGTCTTCGGTGTCCGTGATCAGATCGCTCTTTATATTGAGAGAAACCTGTTGCTTCTCGTCATCATTGAGGATGAGGATGACAGTTGCCGAGCCGTTTTTAACCGTTGTCTCAAATTTGAGGGGGCCTCATTGCGCCTTGAACGTTTGCTCGCGCGATTTCTCAAAGAGCTCTTGGAGCCTTATAGAAAACTCTACAAAGTATTGCAAGCTCGCATTGAAACAATGGATCGAGAAGTGATGGAATCGAAAGTCGATCACTTGATCCCTGAGTTTGCGAAGCTCAATCATGAGCTCTTAATGCTCCACAATTATTACGATCAGCTGACAGATCTCGCGGAAGACATCGCCGATAATGACAACGATGTGATGCCCGAGACCTCCGATATTTACCTCGATCAATTCTCAGCGCGTGCTGAGCGATATGCGAAATCAGTGCTGCTACTGCATGGGTATTTGGAACAAGTTCGCCAATCGTATCAAGCGCAACTCGATATTGAGATGAACCGCGTGATGAAAATTCTGACCGTCGTCACCACGATTTTTCTGCCATTGACTCTGATCGTGGGGTGGTATGGGATGAACTTTAAACATATGCCTGAATTGACGTGGCGATGGGGTTATGTGGCGACTATCGCGTTCAGTGTGCTGATCATCGTCGCACAGTTGTTTTATTTCAGACGAAAGAAAATGTTCTGACTAAATGATCAGCCCGCCGTAATAGTCGGCTTCTGCCGCAAGATGTTTGTAATCTGACAATGTGTAAGGCGTCAAAATGCCCTGGTCTGTGACGACGCCTGCGATGAGATGCGGTGGCGTGATGTCAAAGGACGGGTAATAGCCGGCGACAGCTTCTTTCGTGTTTCGGATACCGCGCGCTTCGAGAACGAGTGCCGGGTTTCGCTGTTCAATCGTAATATCGTTTGAGGAAATCGTGTCGGGAATTCCCGTGACAAAATAAGGGACGCCGAAATATTTCGCGACAATCGCGATCTGTAAGGTGCCAACCTTGTTGACGACATAGCCGTCTGTTGTGATAGCGTCCGCCGCGGAGGTGAAAAGATCGATGCGCTGATGTGACATGACTTCCGCCGGCATATTATCGGTGATGACGGTGACATCAAAACCCATATCAGCCGCGACACTCGCTGTCAGCCGTGCGCCTTGAAAGTAAGGTCTCGTCTCGGGGCAAAACAATTTCACATCATACCCTGATTCTCTCGCTGCGCGAAGCGATGTCCCGACGATTGTCTCGCCGAAGCACTGTGTCATGATCACCGATTTTTTCGGCAAGAGCGATATAAGTGATTCTCCGACGAGTGACATGCGCGCATAGCGACGTTCGAGAGAATCGTATGCCAACTGAAAAAGCGTATCGGAGACATCGGATTTCCCGGAACCGTATGCTTCTTTCGCAGCCAAGATCGCCCCTCTCGTAATCTTTCGCATTCTCGGTTCCGTCGTCGGGCGAGCCGTCGAGAGCCTCTTCGCCGCTTCTTCTAAATAGGCGATTTGTTCGTCTTCACGTCGATCGGCGCATTTGAAAGCGGCCAGTGCCATCCCCATGCCGGCCGCCGTGTATGGGCCGGCACTTTGTGTCACCATATCGGCAATCGCTTGCGCGACTTCCGCGACTTCGCGGCAAGTCACATATGATATGTCAGTCGGATACACGCGTCGGTCGAGAATTCGAACAGCGCCATTTTCAAACCAGGCGACATTCTCGTATTGAATGAGAAAACCGAGCCCCTCATCTTGACGATTCCTTTTATTAGGTGAGAGAGTTGAGTTTGAAAGTCTGTTCATGGCGAGCGCTCTCTTTCTTGTGATCGGTTCGTCGATCGACTATTTTTTCTTGTCTTTATAGGCGGGAGGTCTCGCGACTCGCAACTTGATCGCCGAGGGGATATTCCAAATGCGCCAAGTTGTCCGCGTTCCACCGTATTCGCCATCGACTGTAAAAGAAACAGGCTCTTTAAATGTGAAAATAACTTCACGCGCTTTTTCTCGGATGATCGCGCTGTGGCGTTTTCGACTCAGTAGCCTGGAGAGCAATTTTGCGATTTGCCCGACATTTTTCGGAGGCTTGACGAGCATCACCTCGAATAAACCGTCATCAAAAACGACATCTTCAAGTTTGATCATGCCGCCTACAGAAAACGAGTTGATGACACCGCCGAAAATATAGGTCCCTGAACGGTCGACTCCATCAATCGTGACACTTACTTCAGCGGGTTCAATATGCCTGACCGATTGCAAGCCTGTCAGAACATAGGCGAGGTGTCCGAGTTTCTTCTTTAATTCGCGTTCCGTCGCATACGATGTCTCAGAAAATGCTCCGAAACTTGTAATGTAGGTAAAGTAATCAGGAAGTTTGCACTCGTCATCGGGGACCACGCCATCGGGTAAATCCTGTCGAAGTAGCGGTGAAGACCCTGAGATGCGGCCGATATCAACGGCAAAGGATATGCCGTGCAAGATATCGTGTGATGCTTTGACGGGGTCCGACGATAATTTGAATGTTCTCGCGACATCACATGTTGACCCCACAGGCAGAAAGCCGACAGGGGGTGGCGATTCTAATTTCATAAGACCGGAGATAACCTCTGAAAGCGTCCCATCACCACCGCACGCGACGACAAGATCGTATGCCATGGCGTTATCAAAAGCAATGTCTCGGGCGTGACTGATCCCCGAGGTTACCACTTCATCCACGGAAATGCCCGCTTCTTGAAACTCGTGAATCAGCTTATTCGCCGACTCAATCGCCCCGTGTCGCCCAGCCTTTGGGTTGACAATCACGAGGGCTCTTTTAAATCTCTCACTCATAAATAGTCGTTTTGCCCCTTTTAATTCAAGAGTCAGTGTCATCATACCACGATGCATAAAAGACAATCATGGTGACATTGCTTGTTTGAGCTGCCTGTGAAACATAACAGTATTAAGACAGAGACAAAGCGGGATGAGGGGCATGGTGAGCGTCTTGAGCGTCATTTCTTTTAGGAAAAGAGGTGTGTTTGTCACGAGAATGTAATATTGTCTGAATTGCGCCACACCACAACATATGGTATCTTCCATTAGAATCATCTACTACATGATGTAGATGGGGAGGAGGCGACGAGATGCCGATCGCACGTGAAATGAGCGCGTTACACGCGTTGACAGATCCTGATTTATACGAGGGAATCGAAGGGCGTAATTCGTCACGCTCCATACCGACCCATGTGATCAAGCGCGATGGGACACTCTCAATCTTTGACCGCGAAAAAATTAAGCGCGCGATGGAGTTGGCGAACCGATCGGTTCCAAGCGAATTTGTTTCAGAAGAGATACTCAATCGCATGACGGATGCCGTTATCTCTTCATTCTCATCTGATACACCCTCGGTCGAAGAAATCCAAGATCTCGTTGAGTATACTCTATTTTCACATCGTCTTTTCCGCACGACAAAGGCATTCATCATCTACCGCGAGGCGCATTCTCGCCGTCGAGATTCCGCCGATGATTTGATGAAGCTATTTCAAGATATGACGTTTTCAAGCGCGCACGATGTTGATTTGAAGCGCGAGAATGCCAATATTGACGCCGACACCGCGATGGGAACGATGCTCAAGTATGGTTCTGAAGGGTCAAAATATTTTATCGATCAATACATCCTGCCTGAAGAGATTGAGCAAGCGCACTCGCAAGGTGATATCCACATCCACGATAAGGATTTCTATATGTTGACGGAGACGTGCTGTCAACTCGATCTGCAAAAATTATTCCGCGACGGCTTCTCAACAGGGCACGGATACCTACGTGAACCGCAAAGTATTATCAGTTACTCAGCGCTCGCCTGCATCGCGTTGCAGGCGAATCAAAATGAAATGCACGGTGGTCAATCGATCCCAGATTTTGATTTCGCGATGGCGCCCGGTGTCGTCAAAACGTTTAAGAAGAAAGTGCGCAGCATCATCGCTGGGTGGATACAGTTGTCCGGTGAATCCATCGACATGGAAAAGATGACAACGGCGATTGAGACACTGGAAAAACTCGAAGACATCAATCGCTTAAAGGAACGCTTGTCGGAAGCCCTTGACCGAGATGTTTCCATCGATCTTGATCGCGTTTTGACGCTTGCTCTCGATATGACGAGAGACGATACGAACCAAGCGATGCAAGCGCTCGTCCACAATTTGAATACGATGAACTCTCGCGCCGGAGCGCAAGTACCATTCAGTTCGCTCAACTACGGTACCGATACGTCGGAAGCCGGTCGAATGGTCATTTCGGAGCTGCTCGAAGTCACGCTTGAAGGTTTAGGCAATGGCGAGACACCGATTTTCCCCGTTCAGATTTTCAAGGTTAAAGAAGGTGTCAACTGCCCGGGTGACCGAAATTACGATCTTTTTAGAAAAGCGATTAAGACGTCGTCGAAGCGCTTGTTCCCGAATTTCAGTTTTCTCGACGCCCCTTTTAATCTCGCGTACTATCGAGAAGGCGATCCCGACACGGAAGTCGCGTACATGGGATGTCGAACACGTGTCATGGGAAATGTCTACGATCCGAATTGTGAGGTGACGAAAGGACGTGGGAATCTCTCTTTCACTTCAGTCAATTTGCCTCGATTGGGCATTGAAGCGAGAGGATCGATTGAGCGCTTCTTCGAGATGCTCGATGAGCGGATGGATCTTGTTTTCAATCAATTAAAACATCGTTTCAGAATTCAACGCAAAAAACGCGTCTACAATTATCCCTTTTTGATGGGACAAGGGATTTGGATCGGGTCAGATGAGCTCAGTATGGATGATGAGATCGGTGCTGTTCTGAGAAATGGAACACTCAGTATCGGTTTTATCGGGCTCGCGGAAACGTTGGTCGCTTTGACGGGTATGCACCACGGTGAAAGCGATGCGAGTCAACAACTCGGTCTCAAAATTGTGGAGCATATGCGCCGTCGCTGTGATGAGAAAAGTCGAAAAGAAGGGCTTAACTACACGCTTCTCGCGACTCCGGCTGAAGGATTATCAGGGCGATTCTTGCGTATCGACCGCAAAAAATACGGTGAATTGCACGGGATTACCGACCACGATTTTTACACGAATTCATTTCATGTGCCCGTTTATTTTCCAATTACAGCCGCGGAGAAAATCTGCCGTGAAGCGCCTTACCACGCGATGACAAACGCTGGTCACATCAGCTATGTCGAACTCGACGGCGATATGGCGAACAATCTCGACGCTTTTGAAAGGATTGTTCTATTTATGAAAGACAAAGGCATCGGTTACGGCTCGATCAACCACCCCGTCGATCGCGATCCTGTTTGCGGATATACAGGCATTATCAACGATGTCTGTCCGCGATGCGGGCGACGCGCCGGTGAACCCATCTCCGCTGAAAAATTAGAGGAGCTGAGACGCAAATACAAAGATGTTCCGCCGTCATGCTAGATCATTCTGAAGCGTGCCATGAGATAGTGCGAAAGCGATGAATGAGCTTGAAAGACAAAAAAGCAATTAAGTAAAACAACAGACCAAAAAATAAATAGATATGAAACCATCAACAAATTAGGAGACAAGATCATGATAGAGAAGAAGAATCAAATCGGAGAAGGCGTGAATTTTCAAAGGATTCGCCGAATAACAGGTTACCTCGTCGGCTCGACAGAGCGCTTCAATGATGCGAAGCAATGTGAAGAGCGCCAGCGCGTCAAGCATATTGTCAGAATCTGATTGAAGCGCCGATTTTCTTAAGAAAAAATGGTGTCAATAAGGGGAGCGCGGTTGTGACTGTTCGCGTGGCAGGTGTTGTGCTGGAATCGGTAACGGATGGACCCGGTGTTCGGCTCGCTCTTTTCTGTCAGGGATGTCCGCACGCTTGCCCCGGATGTCACAACCCCGATACACACGATGAATTGGCGGGCAAGGACATGACGGTCGAAGAAATTTTGAGTTATTACGATCGCGATCCCTTGTTGTCGGGCATTACACTGTCCGGCGGAGAGCCTTTTTTACAACCTGAACCGCTTGTCGCCATTGCTGACCATGTCCATGCGGCAGGTGGCGATGTCATCTGTTACACGGGATATACGCTCGAGGCGCTTCGCTCGCGAGCACAGGTAAATCTCAGTATCGGCAAGCTCCTCGATAAGATCGATTTATTGATCGACGGACCTTTTTTGCTCGCCGAGCAATCTTTAGATCTTCCATTCCGAGGTAGTCGAAACCAGCGCGTCATCGCGATGAATGATCAAAAGGGAAAAACGCTTGCCGACAAAATTCATGATTTAGAGCTCTCTTCATAGCGAGCCTTCCGAGTTTATTCTATTGTTTTAAAGTGAAGGTTAGAACGGGTGGTAGTGAACCATTTTCCCCATGTCTTCTAATTGAATCGCCAGTCTTCGCACGGCTTCTCTTCTCGGATGGATACCGAGCTGTTTAAAAAGCAACATCTCATGCGCTTCATTTGCGGCCAAGCCTTCATAGATGTCGATGACATCGGAGTTAAAAAGAAGGCGGGCGAGTTTTTCAGGGGCTG
>CAZBOM010000003.1:12832-13137 GCA_964493375.1 uncultured Mageeibacillus sp.
TTTCACCGGTAATTTCATTGGGATCGGCGTTAAGCAAATTCGATGTCTGATTCAAGGCGATCGCCCCTTCCGTGACGAGATCGGCGCCTTTCATGGCGTATTGTGGCGGTGAGTGCAACCCTTCACCCTTCGAAAGAAGTCTTACCCGTACACCTAATTCGCGCGCGAGCACTTCGCTCGTCGTCGATCCGCAGATGATTCTCGTGCCGCGAGCATCGTTGAAGGCTTCAGCGTAGTCGTTATCTCTTCCTCTCCACTGTGGAGGCCCTGAGAACAAACTGAGATGGCGCGCTTTCGTCGTCTGT
>CAZBOM010000003.1:13147-25282 GCA_964493375.1 uncultured Mageeibacillus sp.
TTTCCGCCCGATAAATTGAGGCACCGGTGTAGTAGTGCGTCGAGCAGATCAGGAGGCGAGAGTTCGCGCCCATATTGTTGAATATAAGATGCGACTCCCTCTTCGCCCCAGCCCAGCGATCGGCTCCGTCCGAGCCCCGATTGGCTGACACCATCACTGAATAGAAAAAGGTTATCGCCTTCTTCAAGCTCTATGATGACTTCTCCGAGAACTTCTGAGCCGGCGGCAAACAGCTGTGGCGTCAAAACATGTGCCACATTATCTCTTTTGAGAACGGGGCGTGGCGCTTCGTATGTGTACAGGAGCGCATTGCCGATACGCGTTACCATGGCGGCGACGAAAGCGGTGAATGGGATCTTTTGGCTTCGCGCGCGATTCATGTCAGTTGCGATCTTTTCGCACGCTTCACTGATTGAGATACCTTCGCGGATCATTTTGCTCCAGCGACTCGCCGTCCCAATGGCCGCTAAGTTAGCGTAAACACCGGAACCGATACCGTCGAAAATGGCATAGTAATACGATTCCTTAAAACTAAAGGCGACCGTATGATCACCGCAGACATTCTGTCGGTCTTTACACGATTGACGAATGAAAGCCTCGTAGTGGAGCATCGATTAGTTTTTCTCCTCGTATAGATCGATCATACGCTTGACGAGCGCTTCGCTTTCGGCCGTGCTCTCTCCAAGGTATTGGGCGAGATTTTGGGCGAATTCAACTTGGTGCTGAAGTAGTTCTTTCGCTTGATTGATCGTCTGCTCACGCATCAAATCGAGCTGATTATCGTCGAGATTCATTTTCGTGAGATTCAAGTAGAAACCGATGTATTGTTGCTTATCGGCCGATCGATAGACAATTTCGTGATATCGTTTTCCGTATTTCGTGCGAATAGCCTCAGCCTCGTTGACCGATCCTTCCGCGACTTCTTCATAACCATCGGCGTTGATGAGGTAACTGATCTCACGACCAATCACGCGGTCGGTACACAGAAACATCTCCATAAAGGCGGGATTCATGTGGACGATATGCAAGTCTTCGTCGAGCACGACGATGCCGATCGGTGAGACTTCAATAATCTGATCCATTTTGCGTTCTGCCAAGCGTCGCATCTGAGGGATGCACATGGATGCTTCCGCCATGCCGAGCGCGACAGCGGCCGCTTTCTCACGGCAACTGTTATAACCGCAAGCACCGCAATTGAGGCGCTCTCGTTCGCTCGCTTTTCCCGTCTCGGCGAGAATGCGCTCAATTTCCTCATCGCTTACGTCTTCAAGCGCCAAATATTTCTTGCTCTTCTCAAAAGCGACGCGAAGATCGACCGGCGGTTCTTGGGCTCGCGGAAGTCCTTTTGCCTTTTGTTTGACGTAATCGAGCACGCGTTGACGCCTTTCAAAAAGGTTCGTATTCGTCGGGTAGCCGGGACCTCCGATACAACCGCCTTCACAGAATAGAGGTTCCGCGGCTCGGAATCTCCACTCCGAAATCGGCACATCAAACAGCGCTTGAACGGCGTTCGCGCCGCAAGGGTGGATGATATCTTCGACGGACGCGTCAGAGAGGATGTCGCACGTCTTCAACATGCCTCCTTCGAGCGGGAATAAGCGGGCGACATCATAGCCGCCTTCTCCGTCAAAACTTTCTTCCGGATAGTCCTCAAGATTGATATGCGCTTCTTCCATCCAGTTCGTGAGTTCTTCAAAAGTGAGCGCCGCTTGGACATCGCCTTTATTCTCAGGGCGTAGAATTTCTTGTTTTTTCGCGGCGCACGGCCCGATGAACACCACTTTAATATCGTCGCCGAGCCGTTGTCTCAGAATACGCGCATGACCGATCATGGGAGAGGCGATTTCCAGCATTTGATCGAGGTATTGAGGTCGCTCTTGTTCGACATAGCGGACGACGGTCGGGCAAGCCGTGAAAATACTACCGTTATCCATATGTTTCATTGATTCTTCGGAGATCGCTTCGGCTCCTTCGGCTGTTTCTCCGACATAGCAAAAGCCGAGAGCTCTCAGCGCCGCCGGAATACGAAAACTCCGCCATCCCGGAAAGACGGCGGGGAATGATGGCGCGACAGATGCGACGACGCGATGTCCATCTTCAATTAATGATTTGACATAATCGACCGATGGCAAGATGATTTTGGCGTGTTGCGGGCATTCATGGACACACGTCCCGCATTGAATGCAAAGATCGCCTTCGACGCGCGCGTAACCGCCCGTAATGCGGATCGCCTTGACAGGGCATGCTCTGACGCAACGATAGCAGTCCATACAGTTTGCGAGATCTGTTTGAATGACGCTTATCTTGTCCGAACGCTCAACATTGATATCCATGTGCTCCCCTTTATCTTTTCATGGCCTTCAACTCTAATAAAACTATTATAGAACTTTTATTCGCTGAAGGCATGGTGGTTGATGAAAGCTTCACGGATTGTTCTTAATGGTTCAATTTGGAATTAGACTTTTCTGACAGTGTGTCTTGTAGTTGTGCATCATGCATTATTGCGTTCTCTAATGTGGCGTCGTATACTATGGGCGATACTGAACAGGAGCAAGTTAGCAGTGGAGGGGCCTTGTGTATCTGGCTCCTTTTTCCTGAAATGATTGATCTAACTATTTTACATACGACGGAGGGTATTTCGGATGAAAAATTTTGATCGGGAATTGGCAACAAAACTGAGAGGCGGCGTCATTATGGACGTTGTCAATGTTGAGCAGGCGAAGATCGCGGAGGAAGCCGGTGCCGTTTCAGTCATGGCGCTTGAGCGTGTGCCGGCCGATATCAGAGCGGCGGGAGGCGTTTCAAGAATGAGCGATCCCGGCATGGTGAAATCAATCCTCGAAGCTGTCAAGATTCCCGTTATGGCCAAAGCGCGTATTGGCCACTTTGTAGAGGCGCAGATTCTCGAAGCAATCGGCGTTGATTTTGTCGATGAGAGCGAAGTTTTGACGCCGGCTGACGAAGTTTATCACATCGATAAGCATCTGTTCTCCGTGCCGTTTGTCTGTGGAGCGCGCGGGCTCGGTGAAGCGCTTCGTCGTATCGCGGAAGGCGCGTTGATGATCAGAACAAAAGGTGAGCCGGGGACAGGCGATATCGTGCAAGCCGTGACGCACTTGCGTCAAATCACCGGTGAGATCAGAGAAGTTGTCTCGCTTAGAAAAGATGAGTTGTATGTCATGGCTCGCGATTTGGCCGTGCCGATTGACTTGTTGCGCTACGTTCATGAACACGGCAAACTTCCCGTTCCGAATTTCTCAGCGGGCGGCGTCGCGACGCCGGCAGACGCGGCTTTGATGAGACAACTTGGCGCGGAAGGCGTCTTTGTCGGATCAGGCATTTTCAAATCGGGCGATCCCGTCAAGCGTGCGAAAGCCATCGTTGAGGCGTGTGAGCACTATGACGACCCTGAGCGCCTTGCGCACATCTCCGAGAATCTCGGCGAGGCCATGGTCGGGCTTAACCCAGAAGAAATTGAAATTATCATGTCAGAGCGCGGAGTTTAATCCCGGCTACAGACGAAGAAACAAAGCGATCGTCTCTGATCGTCTATCTTGATTGCTAACCGATCCCTTGATGGAAGTTGACCGACACTTCCGTTGGAGGATCGGTTTTCTTTTAACGTATTTTCAATACCCCTGTAAAGTTGCATGTACGATGACTTCCATTGAAAATAATAATGATGTCGCGTTGTTTTGCATCGTTATTTTTTTGTTTTTACCAAAATATTCATGCCATTTTAAGATAAGCGTGATATAGTTTATCTATGAAAACTTATGTTGTTTCACCAGCTTTTAATGTGGCCACTTAAGATAGGTGACATTCGGCAAGGTAAGCAATTTGTGAAGGGCGGCATTTTATGAATAAAACGTTGAAGCATCTGCTCGTTGTTTTTGTTGTGCTGACGATTGTGATAAGTGTTGGCGTGATGGTGTCTGCCCAAGTTCGCCTCATTCCGTCTCCTCTCGATGCGGGAGGATTTGCCGGGAATAACGATTTCGACTTTGACCCGCCGGGTAGAAACGGCGGTGGAGGAGATTACGGTGGTAGCGGTGATGGATTCTTTGGTATCCCGATCTTTAACTCCGGAACGGGCGGTCTCATCTTCCTAGCGGTCGTCGCGGTTCTTTTCTTGTACTTCAAGTTTAAAGGGAATAAAGGTGGCACGGTTACACCGACAACGAGACAAATTTCTCCTGAGCAATCGGCGGCCGTCGCGAATCAAGTGCGACAGATTGACCCGTTCTTTACAGAGGCTGAGATGCGTGAGAAAGTTGCCAACCTTTATACAGAAATGCAACGCGCTTGGGAGAATCAAGATTGGGAGCCTATGCGCGCGCGTATGACCGATGATCTATTCAGTCAGATGGGGCGGCAACTTCAGGACCTCATCAACCGTGGATATATCAATAGGGTGGAGCGAATCGCGGTGATGAATGTCGCTTTGAAACAGTTCTATCAAGATGATCAAAATGATAACTTATCCTTGCGACTGACGACACGTATCGTCGACTACACGATCGAGCGCAACACGGGCAAGGTCGTGTCGGGCGATCCGAATCGTGAGAAGTTTATGACTTACGACTGGACGATGATCCGCTCGAAAGGAGTTTTGACGACGGCGCCGGGCGAGTCAGGCAAATCTGAGGTCAGCCGGAATTGTCCGCACTGTGGTGCACCGATCGATCTTACACAATCGGCGCGCTGTAATTACTGTCATTCGATTGTGTCAGCGCCGGAGTTCGATTGGGTGCTCTCCAATATTGCGGGAGTGGCTCAACAGACATTGTAGGTATCATGGCTGTCTTCGCAATAGTTTAGAATTTGCAACGAATAGAGGTGTCGATCGACACCTCTTTCTTGCATTACCATAGTGTATGGAAGTGGTGATAGAATACATGAAGTATTTAATGCAAATGAAAACGGCACGTATTTAATGGCAAATGAAAACAGCGGAACACACACGGATGGCTGAGAAGAATCTTAAACAAGCGAGAACATTGCACGCGGCGCGTAAGAGACGCTTATTTCAACGTGTTCTAGCCATCTCGCTTATTGCGCTAATGATCATTGGCCCCACCATCATCTTCGCGATTTGGGGTAAGCCGCTCGTGCGATTCCTTGCCGATTCCGACAAAGTACGTGCTATGGTCGCGAACCACCCGATTAGAAGCCGTTTTTACTTTTTCGTCGCGCTGATGATCCAAGTTGTCCTCGCGATCATCCCCGGCGAGCCGTTTGAATTGGCGGCCGGATATGCCTTCGGTTCTTTTGAAGGGACATTGCTCTCGATGGCTTCCATCTATGCAGCCAGCATCTTGATTTTTTTAGTGGTCAAGCGATACGGGCGTCCCGTCATTGAACTCTTTTTTGAGCCGGAGAAAATTGATGCTGTCAAGCTATTTCAAAAACCTAAACAGCTCAATTTATTGATGTTTCTATTAATGTTTATACCCGGAACACCAAAAGATATTTTGACGTATTTGGCCGGTCTTACTCCGATGAAGTTAGGCACTTGGATGCTCATACTGTTGGCGCGGTTTTTCTCTGTTGTGACGTCAACTTTAAGCGGTGGTTTACTTGGGTCAAAAAAATATGGATTTGCCGCGATTGTCTTCGGTATTGGGGCTGTAGCGGCTTTAATCGGTGTTATTTTCTACAAGTACTCAAATAGAAAAGCAGAAAAACAAGAGAAAACGTCAACAGACGAGAAGCTTACCGATGAGAGCCGAAAACGTCAGAAAGACGACCGCTAAGCTGTTGCCAGTGTTGCCAGATTTATCAACTTTTATACTTTATTAATTTATTCAAGACGCTATTCACTTTAACAATCTGATATCATAGATAACACGGGTTCTTATTTATCTGTTGATTGCCAACTGATGACTATGGTGATGTGTTTGTTTAGAGTGTTCACTTTTTGAACAGCTGGGAAGAGTTTTGATGGTCCGACGTAAACTACGTATAGTGCGCCAAAGCCGTCTTTGGCAACATTTCTCCGCAAGAGCGCTCGTAATAAGAATTGTGCTGTGTACGATTATGGTTGTTGCCGCACTCGGTTTCATGGTCGGCGCTACCGTGTGGGACCAACATAAAAACGGACACGAAGTCTCCCCTCATGCCAATGGCAACGAGATCGCCATTCCTGCCAATAGCAACGAAGCCTCCCTTCTTGAAGATGAGACTATAAAAGAACAAAATACCGGGTCGGAACGTGCACAACAGGAGGAGATTTCAGATCTTATTCAAAAGGAAGAATACGATCGTTGGTATAACAAGCCCCGCGTTAAAGATGAAGTTGTCATTGAGGCAGGTGCCTCGGGTGTCGATGTTGCATCTTTCCTTATAGACGAAAACGAAAAAGCTTTTTTCGTCGGCGATCTGTCCGCGATTGATTTGAAAACGCCGGGTGATTACCACGTTTCAGTTCAAGCAGGGCCTCGTGTCTATGAGTCGAAATTGAAAGTGATTGATACCGTACCACCGAAGTTAACACACAAAAACTTAATTGTTCCGCTCCATACTGAACTTTCGCCCGAAGCTTTCATTAAAAAAATCACAGATGAAACAGATGTCAGACTTTCTTTCTTAAAGCGACCAAAACCGGACGTGCTCGGTTCGCAAAAGGTGAGCATCCTCGCCGAAGACATGGGTGGGAACAAAACCTCCGCCAACTGCGAAGTCACTTTCGTTTGGCTTAAAGAAGAAATTACAGTTGAGGCAGGGCGCAAGTCTCCATTGAGAGTTGAGGAATTTTTGCTCGGGGAACAATGGCCCGAAGGGATCACGCTGAATAGTGATTTGAAGAAGATTGCTTTCAATCGTGTCGGTCGAAAGAAAGTTCTTTTTCTCTATAAGGGAGAAGAACTGCACTGCTATGTCAATGTTGTCGACACGATTAAACCGTCTGCAAAACCTGTGGATAGAACAACTTTTGCCGGTGTTGCACTTAAACCTTCTCAGTTTGTTAAAGATGTGACAGATGCAACAAACGTCAAATATCTTTTTGTTAAACAACCAAACTTTAAACAGGTGGGGACAACGACGGTTGAGATCGATGTCGTTGACGAGGGAAACAATCGACTCCGCTTACGATCACAATTGACAGTTATAAGTGATTCAGTGCCACCTGTTCTATACGGTGTTAAAGATTTTACATACTTTCGAGGAGATAATCGTTCTTTCACGCAAGGTGTTTACGCGAAAGATGATCGCGACCCGAAACCCTCTGTGACAGTTGATCGTTCACGCGTTAATGAAAGTATTCCCGGTACTTACACTGTGATCTATACAGCTCGAGATGCCTCCGGCAACACATCTTCACAATCGGCACAAGTGACCGTTCGACATCGCACACCCTATAGCCCAAAAAGATCGACGGGGAATTCGCAACTTGACCAGCTTTGTGATTCCGTGCTCCGTCAAATCGTGAATGGCGACATGTCTCTCTATCAACAGGGGCAAACCGTTATGCAATGGCTCTCACGAACATTTAAGTATAGATCTCAGGAAAACAGAACCGATTGGATCGGAGGTGCTATCAGAGGACTTACGCAACGCAATGGCGATTGTTTTATTTACCAGTTCTCTAATCGAGCACTTTTGACTCGTCTCGGCATTCCTAATTATTCGATGAAAAATGATGCGGAGACTCATTCGTGGGTGATGGTAACGCTGGGCGGTCGCACCTTTGTCTCTGACGCGCTTCCACGGTATAAATTTTATGGAATCTCATTGCAAGAGGCGCAGAAGAGAGGGCCGGCGGGCGCTTTCAGATGGGCCGGAACTCAAGAGAAAATCATGAAAGTTGAAGAGGTTGTCTCTGCCATCCCGTTTAATGAAATAAGAGAAAATGACGCGACACTCTTGGTGGGGGAGAGCGTTGTCAAACAAGCGGGGGTTGAAGGAGTTAAGCGATCAGTCTACGACGTAGAGTACATCAATGGCGTTGAGTCGTGGCGTAAACTGCAAAACTCAAGTATCGAAAAAGAACCTGTCGATCAAATTGTGCGTGTCGGAATAGCGCCTCGACCGACGACGACAACACCCACAACAATACCGCCGACAAAACCTGAGCCAGAACCGTCCGCAACAACTTCGCCCGCAACAACTCCGACTGCAACATCGGAAGCGAAACCGCCAACACAGAAAGCGCCAACGTCCGAAACGACGACGCAGGCAACTGAACCGACGACACCGAAACCGTCAGCACCGAGCTCAGCGACACCGGAACCGACACCGAAGCCGACGCCGAAACCGACACCGAAACCGACACCGACTCCTGAAGTGCCACCGGAACCGACACCGAACCCGTAAGTGATAGTGATCATCTGAGTGCAAAAGAGAAAATTATGAACGAAAAGCAACCATTCCCCAGAAGAAAAATATTGATTTGCGCGATGCTATGTTTTTACCTGTGTATGGCCGTTTTAATAGCGGCTTGTCAAACAGCAGGTAATGTTGAAACATCTCACTCAACGATCTCAACGACAACGAAGCGCATAGTAGAGGTTCCTGTTCTAACTGATTTGCCTGAACCATCGGGTGGAGTCGTCAGAATCGAAGGAGCGGGAGAAACGACGAAGGCTACATCGACTGTAGATTCTGATTATCGTTGGAAAGCGTTCAATAGCCAAGGTGTATCGGTAGCACCCGGAGATGATATGAAGCACCTTCTAAGGGAGTTAGGTGATCCGAAATCGACATATGAGGCACCCAGTTGTTTGTTCGAAGGTAATGATCGCGTTTACAGTTATCAAGGGTTTGATATCAATATGGCGATCATTGACGGCAAAGAGATTTGTGTCGCGGTTTTCTTAACAGATGAGTCGGTTAAAACGCCGGAAGGTTTGACCATCGGATCATCATTAGCTGAGATGCAAAAAGCCTTCGGGGATCATGACGAAGAAGAGACGGGGCAATATACGTGGCGAGGTGAAAATAGCGAACTCGTGATTGTTGTGATAGAAGACAAAGTGACATCGATCTCTTATCTCATGAAGAAATCGTCGTAGAACAAAATTGACAATTAACAACTGACTGGCGATCATGGTATTTAGTAGCACGACTTTTGTATTCATCTTCTTGCCTTTGACGCTTTTGCTTACATGGATAGCGCCTAAGCGAGTGAAGAATATGGTGCTCCTTGTGGCCAGCCTCTTTTTCTATGCGTGGGGCGAGCCGCTTTTTATTTTGCTCTTGCTCGTGAATTCGCTTGTCAATTACGGATTTGCTTTCGTCATTCGACGAAAAGGGATGTTGGCGCTTCATGTCATCTTTAACATTGGACTCCTCGCTATCTTCAAGTATGCGTCCTTTATTGTCGGATCTCTCAATGGCTTGCTCGGCATCAGCTTAACGATCCCAAATATTCCGCTTCCAATCGGGATCAGTTTTTATACGTTTCAAGCGATGAGTTACGTAATCGATGTCTACCGTGGTCATGTTGATGTTCAAAGACGATATGATCGATTCCTTTTATATCTGGCATTTTTCCCTCAATTGATCGCGGGCCCAATCGTGAAATATCGCGATATTCAAGAACAACTTCAGCATCGAGAGATGACATTTGAAGGGATGGCAGCCGGAGTTTCCCGTTTTGTAATGGGATTAGCCAAAAAGCTTTTGCTCGCGAACTCAATGGCTATTGTCGTGGATAGACTTTACGATGTTGAGCCTCTATCATTCTCCGGATCGTGGTTAATTGCGATCGCATATGTTTTCCAGATTTATTTTGATTTTTCCGGATACTCCGATATGGCAATCGGGCTAGGCAGGATGTTCGGATTCCGTTTCAAAGAGAATTTCGACAAACCGCTTGTCGCGTCAAGCGTAAGAGATTTTTGGCGGCGTTGGCATATGAGCTTAACGACGTGGTTTCGCGAGTATGTGTACTACTCTCTCGGTGGGAACCGTAAGGGGAAGAGTCGAACATTTGTGAACCAATTGATCGTTTTTCTTTTGACAGGGCTTTGGCACGGGGCCGCATGGAATTTTGTTGTTTGGGGTCTCTGGCATTGGTTGTTTATGTCTTTTGAGCGGTTCGCCTTGCGATCGAAAAAATGGCCGAGAGTGCTGGGGCATCTGTATACGCTTTTTGTAGTCATATTTGGATTCGTTTTGTTTCGCGCGCCGACCATTAGTGCCGCGTTCGCTCATATGAAGGCGATGGTGACGCCTTGGCGCTCTTCTTTGTCTATTGTCGCCGTCGCTCAAGAAGTTGTGACACCACTCTTTTGGGTCATGTTCGCGGCAAGTATCTTCGCATCTTTCCGTTTACCGAAGCGTTTACAAATAAAAGAAGGATTTAGGTGGGGTTGGGTAGCCTTTCTATGGGTGTGTTGCATCTTGACGCTATCTGCCTCGACGTACAATCCTTTTATTTATTTTCGATTTTAGGGGAGCCGTTTTATGTCTCGTTTCGCAAAAATAATCACGGTTCTCATATTGATCTCATTATTCGTGCCGCTTGTCGCGCTTATTTTCGGTCTTGATTCACCGAATTATTCCAAAGAGCCACTCGCGTCATTTCCTGCTTTTCAATGGAGAGGATCTTTTGGCGCTGATTTCGATCGTTGGTGGAGTGAACGCTTTCCGTTCCGTTCTGCACTTGTGACGGCTTATCACAAAAGTCTGAGTGCGTCGATTGGTGTGAGCGGAAGCGAGCAAGTTGTCAAAGGTGGAAACGGATGGTTTTATTTTGCCCCTACGATTAAGGATTACGTTGGGAGCGAGCATTTAAGTCATGACGATTGTGAGAAAATCGCGCGTTCACTCGCTATTCAGAAACATGCGGTAGAGCATGAAGGCAAGTTGTTTTTAGTTTGTTTTGCCCCTAATAAATCGTCGATTTATCCTGAAAATATGCCTTGGTGGATCAACCCGATAGGTCGGGAGCGACCGCTTCAGCGTTTAAGAACTGTTTTGCCGGACGCGTGCTATCTCGAAGATGTTTTGTTGCAGGAGAAAGAGACAACGGGACATCACCTTTATCATCCGGAGGACACACACTGGAATTTGCTCGGCGCTTCTGTGGCTTACCGCGATGTTTTGTCACGATTGTCGTTGAATCATCGAGCGTTGTCTCTCGGAGCACCTGTTCTTAAAGGCGATGGATGGGAGGGAGATTTGACGAATATGTTATTCCCGGCTATTCGCTCGAGTGATGAGCAGATTCTTTTTCCCGGTTATAAAAAGGAATACAAGACGAAAAGACCCATGCGATCTTATGAAGACGCAACGATTGAGACGATCAATCCGAATAAAGACGGTGTTGTACTCATGTTTCGCGACAGTTTTGCCAATGCTTGGGTCGATTTTTTCTCGGATACATTTCATACTGTTCATTACTCACGTATTTTGCCATATCGATATGATTTACTCTCGGAAATGAACCCCGACTATGTCATTTTAGAGCTTGTCGAGCGAAACATTGATTCTTTACTTACAGTGACGCCGGAACTTATCGCGCCGGAAGCATTTTCGATCGAAGGGGAGATAAAGAATACAGAACCTGTTTCCGTGGCAGTAGAGCACGATGTTCGAAATGGGAAGCATTTTTACAATTTTTTACCGGAGTGTACGTCCTTAGCTGAATCAATGAGAGCCGTCCAGCTTTTTGATGGACAAAAGTGGTTTGAGGCTTTTCCTATTTATCATGATGATGAGAATCGCGATGGGAAACGGTTATACGGGTTTTCACTTTATTCGATGAATCATAACATCTGGTCACGTATTCGATATCTCACCGTTGACGGTTGGTATGAGGCTCCAATGGAAGCTCATCATGGACAAGTTAGTTAGGCGGTTTGATTAAAATATATATGTTTAGCGTTCTCGTGGCATTGTGTGCCGGAGGCGATAATATCGGTTAATGTGTATACATTTTCGGCGGTTCTTATGTATAAAGCCGAAAAAATTCAATAAATTCGTCATTTTATTGCTATTTTGTGGTGGTTTGCGTTCAATCAGTCGGTAGACTCTGTTCAATTAGAAGCATTTACGAAAATTCATTATGGATGTAATCTATGATTGCTAAGGTATGGGAGTCCTTTATCAGGCTTGCCCACATCGAATTCACTATCATCACAAAGCAAGGAGAAAAAACATGATCGATCTTACGATCCATAAGGACGC
>CAZBOM010000004.1:0-24547 GCA_964493375.1 uncultured Mageeibacillus sp.
ACCGGCGACCTCATCCTTACCATGGATGCGCTCTACCTACTGAGCTAAAAAGGCGTTCATTTTTGCTACCCGTCAATCATACAAAGGAAAAAGCATTTTGTCAAAATTCAGTTAATCGCCACCAAATGACCTTGTTCGCAAAGCGACATATCCTTTAATCATGAGAGAAATCGTTTCGTTTAGCCGTAGTATAAAAGTCTTGGTCTGAATATGTCATACAACCTTGATGTTCTTATCTTAAGATTAAAATACAAGATGAGATAAGCATAAACATACCTTTTCTTTGATCGATGCTTCGCGGTGTATTGTTGATGTCCGAGTTAAAAATATGAATGACACTTCTAATTTAATGTCTGAGAAGAAGATTTTCTTGATTGACAAATATTGAAAACTATAAATATAATCAGCCGGTACACTGCATTAAAACATGACGTTTCAGCTTTAATGAAACGTATGCAACAAAAACATATGTTTATACAATGTTGTAACTTGTAGATCAAGTAGCTATCACTTATAATGAATTTGTCTCAATTATGTTAACGAATGATGAATGGAAAGTTCCCGGGTATAGAACAGAGACGTCTCGGAAGTACTCTCACAACACTCGTTAACAATTCACCAAGTGGAAATCATAGGAGGAAACTCATGAAAAAAGCACTACCACTCATGATTGCGTTGGTTCTTGTTCTTGCGTTACTCGTCGGTTGTGGACCGCCGAGTGTGCCGAAAGAGACAGACCCACCGGGCGGCCAAACGGACCCGCCGGGTGAACCTGCCGAAAAGCTAAAGGCCGCAGAGATCACGCTTCAAGTTGAAAAAGCTTGGGTCGGATATTATACGGAAGTGATCAAACGCATCACTGACGCCAACCCAGATGTTAAGATTGAGCTCAAAGAGGTCGACTCGTTCAAGCACCTTGAAACGCTCGACATGACAGATGCGAACAACAAAGATGTTGCCGATGTTTTTGCATTACCTGCTGATCGCTTGACAGGTCTCGCCGGGAAAGATCTACTCGGTTCCATCAACGCCAAAGCCATTGCGGCAAAACTCGGTGGCTGGGCGGATTTTGACGCCGGACTCGGCGGTCTTTTCAAAGTCGGCGAAGAATATCTAGCATTCCCATACAACATCGAAACACTTGTCGCTTTCGCCAATGTGAAAAACGCTGAGGCAGAAGGTATCAAGCTTGACGCGCCCGTTGAGCTTGCTGACGCGAAAGATCCCGCTCATCTCCTGTTGCCGGTATTCGACACATGGTACGGTGTCGCGCTGACGAACTCGGCGGATATCTCGCTTCTTAAACAAGACGGGGATAATTTCGTCTCCGATTTAACGTCTGATTGGGGCGACCTCGCCGCTGAGAAAAAGGCTGCGATTGAGGTGCTCTACAAGTACTGGAAGCTAAATCGTGACGCGAACACGACATTGTTTGACAAAGATGCCGGTTGGGGCTATATCATTGAGCAATTCAAAACAGGCGGCAAAGGTGTTTTGCGTATCGGTGGCCCATGGGAGATTGCGGCCATGAAGGAGAATACAAATGGCGGTGAGGATCTGGGCATCTTCCCCCTCGGTCAAATCACCGTTGCCGGCAAGCCCATGAAACACTGGCAAGGCGGATGGGGAATCGCGATCAATCCTCGTATCGAAGAGGACAAAGACAAGGTTGCTCTCGCAGAAGCCGTCATCGCCGAAATCGTCAACCCGAAATACTTCGTTGAACTTTTTAAAGCGACCGGTAAAATTCTTGAGAATGTGACCGCGGAGACATACCAGAATTCGAGTCTCGATGATATTGAGAAGAAGCTTATCGTATCGATCATCGATTCGTTTAAGGTTTCACCCGGAAGACCTCTCTTCCAGCAATTCGGTCCTGTTTGGGATACATGGAAAAACGGTGTTCTGTCATGGAACTCCGTCGCCCCTGATAGCGTTGAGAAAGCTTACGGAGAACTGAAAGCGTCCTTTGAAGCCATGATGGCCGATCTGAAATAGCGATCAGCCTAAGCGAAAACAAGCAGGAGAGCTCAAGCAGTTCTCCTGCTTTTTTTCTACCTACATCGTGCATGATCATATCGTGTAATGGTTTGATGTAGTATGAGTGAAGAAGTGTTGTCTGCCGTTGACGTCGGCATAGTAGAGACAGAGGATTCGTATGAGAGAGGAAGGCCTTCTTCGTCAAAAGGTGAAGGAGAAGCGTCATAGTCGTCAACTGACTATCTTAATTTCGCTTTGCGCGGCGCTGATCGTGGTTTCAACGCTTGAGACGGTGATGCTGGCGAACCCGGAGGGGTTTCGTATTTGGCACGAGTTCAACCCGGAAGCGACAGCCGCCGATTATTCTGCCTTTATTCTTACTCGTTATCTTCTTGAAGTCTTCATGCCTGTGGCGCTCGCGCTCTACACTTATTTCACGGTTTCTCACTTCGGAACACCTTTGACTTATCGATTGATCTGGGGTGCTATCATCGCTGTTTCAGCGGTGCATAAATTTCTTATGTTTCAAACGGCGTCTGCCTTCTGGTATATGGCGCTTGTTTTATTGGCGGCACTTTTTCTTGTCGTGATTAACATTCACCGATTTGAGCAAGTGCCAAGGGAGACATAGCATGTCTTGCTGCCCGTTGAATGGGTGTCCGCACACCTATGCGGGATTAGAAAGTAGGAGGGCATGAGGTACGGAACAAAGATCCTTGACGGTATCGGCAATGAACATCCGCGCCGACATCTCAGACTCGCCGAAAGGGGAGCGCTAGAGGAAAAGCTGGATTCAGAGCCGAGAGAAAAACTGGCGCAAATTAAGAGTGAGCTGAAGTCATTGCCTCGTGCGGAGCACGATTATGAGAAGAAGCTCGCGAAAGTGCGCGCAGAAGAAAAGGCTTTTCTCGCAAAAGCTCCCGAACGGAAAAAAACATTTGAGGCATCGCTCACTGACAGTGATCCCACCGTTCGAAAATGGAGACTGGAAGCGATGGAAAGCGCCGCTCGTGTTGAGTTTTATGAACCACACGTTGAACTCTCATACGATTTTGAGTTGCTCGCTGAGAAACATCGGATGATTGCCGAGCAATTACCGGAAATCGCCGACGCGAGATGGAAAATTCTCGATGAACTTGATGTGGCGACGACGGAGCTTGAAAGTGCGAAAAACGAAGATCAATCACAAGCGATCGCTGAATTCAAGCGGTATCGAGAAGAGCGGCTGAAGAAACGCAATGAAGAAAAAGCTCATTTGAAGCAACTTCACAAAGAAGGGCAGATTTCTTCAAAAGCGTTTGCAAATGAGAAGCGTGAGAAAGATCTCGCGGCGGCCGAAGATATTCGCTCAATGAAGCAATCAATCCCCGTGGAAATGCATAAAGATCGCGTTCGGTACTTGAAGCATCGCTTGAAGCAAGACAAGAAGCAAGCGATTACCGTTCTCAATTCCGATATTGCCGATCTGCGTCGCAAAACACCGGTGGAAGTCACGAAACGCATTCCGTGGATTTCTTATCTGACCATTCCCCTCCCGGGGCTCGGTCAATTACTACTCGGGCAAACGATCAAGTCGATCTTCTTTTTCATCGGATCACTCTACATTTATCTGATCGCGATTCCCTATGCACTGGGACGGGGCAACTACAGGGGCAAAGGTGTGTTCGGTCTTATCTCGCTTGCTAAAGACGCCTCGAGACTCGACCGCTCCGTCATCTTTATGATTGAAGGTGTGATCGCTATTATCTTGTTGTTGATCGCCTTCTTGATTTACTATCAGTCATTCCGTGACGTTCACAAGAACGAGAAACGGATGATCAAAGGTATCAGATTTAATAACTGGTTCGAGACGAAGACTACAGCGAAGCGCAACGGCTTCCCGTATTTCGCATCGTCGCCGGCAGCGCTCGTCACCCTTTTCATCGTTTTGCTACCTATCGCAGTCACGGTCTTAATCTCGTTTACAAACTACGATCCGACGCACCAGTCTAAATTCAGCTGGATCGGGTTCCTCAACTACAAACAGATCATTCTCGGACAGGGTATCGCCGGAGGTCCGTTCTGGTTGATCACCGGCTGGACCTTAATCTGGACGCTTTTCGCGACATCACTCGCTATTTTTATCGGATTTGTGCTCGCGCTTCTCGTCAATCAAGACAGAGTGTACGGCAAGCGATTCTTCCGAACCATATACTTGCTGCCTTGGGCGGTTCCGGCTTTTATCACGATCATGTTTTTCTCGATCATGTTCTCACCGGACGGCCCTCTGACGGGACTGCTGCACCAGCTGACAGGTCAAGTGATCAACATAAAAGACTCTCCGTGGGGTACGCGGATTGTCCTGATTTTGTTGCAGGGATGGCTGGGGAGTTCCTATATCTTCCTCTTATGTACCGGGATCCTGCAAAGTATCCCGAAGGACTTATACGAAGCGGCCAATATCGACGGCGCGACCGGGTTCCAGCAGACGAGACATATTACGATTCCTATTCTGCTATTCCAGACGGCACCGCTGATGATCGGGCAGTACACCTTTAACTTCAACAACTTCTCGATTATCTATCTGTTTAATGGAGGCGGCCCGTTCGAACCAAGTAAATACGGCAACTTAGCCGGTTCTTCCGACCTGCTGATCTCATACATTTACAAGTTGACGATCGAAAAGCAGTTCCAAGGAATCGGCGCCGCCATCACGATGATCGTGTCACTTGTGCTGATCTTTTTCACCTGGATCGGCTTCAGTCGTTCCAAGTCGTTTAGGGAGGAGAAGCTATGAAAAAGAAAAAAGAAAAAGGGCTTTATCTGTCAGATCGTCCGCCATTGACGCCGATTAAGACAGTCCTTCTGGCCATCAGTTACATTCTCCTCTTTATCTACGTGTTTGTGATCGTGTGGCCACTCGCGCAGATTGTGTTCTCGAGTTTTAACGGCAACCAAAGCGAGTACATCCGCGTCGGAGGTGCTTACCAGTTTTCGACAAAGCACTTTAAATACTTGTTTGAAAAAACATATTTCCTGAACTGGGTGGTCAATACCATTGTGATTGCGGTGGCGACGGCATTGCTGACGCTGTTGTTTGTATCATTTACAGGATACGCTTACTCGCGGTACCGATTTAAAGGTCGAAAAGCATCGCTGATGGCGATCATGCTGATCCAGACGATTCCGGCTTTTGTGGGAATCGCGGCGTACTATACGATGCACTCAATTATAGCGGCCGTCATCCCCGGGTTCAGTCGACAGATGTTCTTGATTTTGATTTACGCGGGCGGCGGTATCGCCGGCAACACATTTATTCTCAAGGGGTATATCGATTCGATCTCCTCGGAGCTCGATGATGCGGCGCGCATTGACGGTTGCGGGAACTTACAAGTTTACCGCTTGATCATCATGCCGATCGTCCGTCCGATGCTCGCGATTATCGCGCTATGGTCGTTTATCGGACCATTCCTTGACTACTTGTTGCCGAGTATTTTGCTGAGCGATCCGAAACAATACACGCTCGCCACAGGTCTATACACACTGATCAACGATGTCCGCAACATGCACCAGCCTGTCTTCGCGGCAGGTGGTTTGTTGACAGCGATCCCGATCATTATTTTATTCATCGCCTTGCAGAACCAGCTCGTCTCGGGACTTGCCAGCGGCGCTGTTAAAGGATAGGAGGAGACGATGAAAGTTCAATTAGTCAACATTGGAAAGAAATATGAGGGCAGGGAGAACTTCACGATCCGCCATATTGACCTCGACATCGATGACAAAGATTTCTGTGTCATTCTCGGTCCGTCAGGTTGCGGTAAGAGTACGCTTCTCAGGATGATCGCGGGACTGACCTCGATCACGGAAGGTGATCTGCTGTTCGGCGGGAAGCGCATGAATAGTGTCGAGCCCAAAGACAGAGACATCGCGATGGTCTTCCAATCGTACGCGCTCTATCCGCATATGACCGTGTATGAAAACATGGCCTTCTCGCTCAAGATGAAAAAGGAGCGAAAATCAGTCATTCACGATCGTGTTCTCGAAGCCGCGGAGCTCCTGCAAATCAAAGAGTACCTCTATTCGAAGCCCTCGGAGATCTCGGGCGGTCAGCGCCAACGTGTCGCGCTCGGTCGAGCGATGGTACGCAAGGCCGGTGTTTTCCTCATGGATGAACCGCTGTCGAACCTCGACGCCAAGTTGCGTGAGCACATGCGCGTCGAATTGGTACGTCTCCACAAGTCGCTCGATACGACATCGATCTATGTCACACACGACCAGACAGAAGCGATGACGATGGCGACGAAGATTGTCCTCCTTGACAAAGGTAAGATTCAACAAGTCGGTCCGCCCGCTCTTTTCTATGAAAAGCCGGCCAACTTGTTCGTCGCGGGATTTATCGGATCGCCGACGATGAACATTTTTGAGGGTGAGATTAAGGACGGATTGTTCCATTCATCTGAAGAAGGCTTCGTCGTTGAACCCAAACCGGAAGATCTTGAGTTGCTAAAACCGTTTGAAGGCAAAAAAGTCGCGATGGGCATTCGCTCCGAGCGCTTCATCGCCGGCAAGCATGAGAAAAATACTTTCAATGTCAAAGTTGATGTCATCGAGATGCTCGGCAAAGAGCAACTGCTCTATTGTAAGTTCCCCAACGGCAAAGAGTGTGTCATTTCTGAACCGGGTTACTTCGAGTATTCCGTCGATGAACAGCACAACTTTAACTTTGATCTCGACGGTCTCCACTTCTTCGACGCGGAGACAACGGAGCGGATTAACTAGTCGATAAAACGACGTACCGCATCCCTTTAGATGTGTAAAGCGTTGCGATCGGTGGGCACTCTAAACCATCGATTGTAGCGCTTTTGCTTTTTTAAAAAAATGTACTCAAGGTGATCGAATGCGATACAGTGTCAGGAATGTTTAGAAGACGATTTGATGTGTGATTCATTGCTCCGGCTTGATTACTTTATTCCACATGCGTGGTTTTCCTTTTTCAATCGACTAATAGATGAGAGAGTCAATAGGTTAGAAAGAGAAAGAAAGCAAGGCGAAAGGTAAACTCTCAATTTGTCAAAGGCTATGGAAGCTTGTTTAATTGAACATGAACATGACAGTGAAAATGATTCACGGGAGGTCACAGATTGGACAACGGTGCAAGTAGCTACCACCGTTTCCTCGAAGGTCATGATGATGGTTTGATCGACATCGTCCGAGACTACAAAGACGGGCTCATATTATTTCTCAATACTTTCGTCGGCAATCTAACAATTGCCGAGGATTTGGCAGAGGAAACATTCGTGAGACTGGTGACAAAAAAACCGAAGTTTCGGGGCGGGTCATCGTTTAAGAGCTGGCTGTACGCCATTGGGCGCCACGTCGCGATCGATTATATCAGGCGTGCATCGAGAGAAACGCTCATGCCCTTGGAGGCGTGTGAAAATGTGCAAGACGACGATTTTGTCGAGCAATTTGAACGCGACTATCTGCGAGAAGAACGCAAGATTGCGATGCATCGAGCCTTGCGAGATATCGAACCGGAATACCGCCAAATTCTCTGGCTGATCTACTTTGAAAATCTCAGTTACAAAGATGCCGCCACGGTGATGAAAAAAACAATTCGCAGTGTCGAGTCGTTAGCTTACCGGGCTCGCAAGTCGTTGAAAGATTTGCTGGACATGAATGGAGATGATCAAACATGAAAACATATCATGATATGGCGTCGGATGTGCTTCGTCGCCGAGATGAGTATATCAAAGAGCAAAAACGTAAACGCCAGATACGGCTAAAGGCAACGTCTTATATCGCGGTGTTTTGCCTTGTTTCGCTCGGTGTCGTTGGCATCGTGAATCGTGGCATTTTGGGCGAAAAACGATTACCTTCCGTCATCGGCACAGATCGGACACCGAGAGGTACAACGAATACGTCAAGTGTGTCCTCCGCGAATGAGTCATCCACGATCGTCTCGAAAGATGGGCAGATGACCGACTCGCTTGGGCGAATGGTGGTGTCTTCCTATGAGAAGGGTGGGTCATATCACGGAAAATACCCTGCCCCTAGGCCTGGTCAAGCGATGATGTCAATTCCTCTTGGTCTTGCCATGCGCGATTACGGAAATTCAGCGATCTATGCGGTAGAAATATACTTGATGATTAATGAACACCCCGACGCAGGTTTCTTTGACAAGAAAGCGACCATTATAGCGTCTGAGTTAGAGCGACTCAAAAGACACGGCTATCAGGTCGAAATGATTAAAAAACATGCGGGCGAACCGTATGAATATGATGTTCTGCTCGGGCACGTGACGCTTGATCAACTCGAACGTTTCCCCGCCAATCCAGTTCATGGAATTTTTATTTCTCTCAAAGACGAGGGGCCGACGCACTACAAGTAATATTGGACACTCTCATCAAGTGTCCAATCTATGCTGAAACATATATATAGTCGCTCAGTCTAGGCTACATGGCACTACCAAGCATCGAACTCTCTTTTTTCGATTAAGTTCAAGAGTCGATGGCAAATGGTGCTGTTCGAAGGGAATGTGACTTCTTGTTTTGAGCCGTCACCATACCGAATCCAGAAGGTGACGCTTACGGTTTTCTCGTGGCGTCCGCCGGAAGCCGCTCCCGCGATCATCCCGTACTCTCCGGCGATCATGTGACCGATCGCCGCGCGCGAAAGCGTATCATCCACGACCTCATTGTTAATGCTTCGAACGAAAATATCTTTAACTCCGAGTTTTCGGATCTTCGATTCGACCTCTCGTGTTTTATAAGAGAGCCAAAATTTGGATGCGATCCACAAGACAATAGCCAAGATGATAAGGAATAAACCCCATTTAAAAACCTTGCTTATGATGTTTCCAATATCAATGATCATCCAATAAGAAAATAAAGTCTGAACCATCTATCGCTCCTCTTACATTATGGCGTCCATCGGATTAGAAAGAAAAGTTTCACATCAATTATACCGTATCCGCAGAATTGATAGACGGCAGGCGATTCAAGGACGAGGGATTGACGAACGGTAAATGGAGACCAAATTCTTTAACTTTTCTCGTGTTTGTGCATTTTGTTGTTTATTTGTGATAAATAGCCACTTTTATTGTGCGTGCGCTTTTGTGTAGAAGTGAAAAATCGCGTGATTGTGAGCGCTTAATCGTGTAAAATAGAGGTGATTTTTATAAATCAACGCGGAGGGGAAAATGGCTCGCATCTTGTTGCCACTTGAGCCAATTCAATTGTTATCTTCGTACCATCGACGCACCATACCATCGATGGGAATTCTTCCGCACGATGTGTCTGAACTCAAATGCGATGATCACTTATCTGAGTAACAACGATCGTCGTCTTCTACTCAAAAACGGAGCGCGCTCCGCAACATTCAAACACGCTGAACAAAGTCCGAGAAAAACGAATGCCTCGGACTTTTTTAAATCGTATTCACTTGTCGACTTTTCATTTCCTTTTTCGGAATGGGAGATGATGAGTCGATATACCTGTTCACAACAATATCGTCATTTAATGAAAAAAATCACAAAGTGATTGAAGGAGAGAAGTATGTCAAAGATTGTTGCTGTCGTGATGGGAAGTCTGAGTGATTTCGATATCGTGAAACCCGCGATCGACACGCTGAAAAAATGGGAGATTCCGTACGAAACACACGTGCTGTCGGCGCATCGAACGCCGGTTCAGGCGGCGGAGTTTGCGAAAGACGCAAGAAACAACGGCGTGGGGGTCATTATCGCGGCGGCAGGCATGGCGGCCCATTTGGCGGGGAGCCTTGCGGCGCAAACAACTCTACCAGTGATCGGCATTCCCGTTGCCGGCAAACATCTCGACGGAATGGATGCGCTTTTGTCCACGGTCATGATGCCGCCGGGCATACCCGTTGCGACAGTCGCCGTCAATGGAGCAAAAAACGCGGCGCTGTTAGCGATTCAAATGCTTGCCATAGACGACGAAGATCTCGCAAAAAAACTCGACGACGATCGAGCATCCATGGAGAGAGCGGTCGGCGAACAAGATGATGAGTTGCAACGACGTATCGAGAGATAATGGAAGATTGGAATCGCTGTGTTGTTGCAGCGTCTACCAAATGATATAGGGAACGATGGAAATCGGAATAGAGGGGGCATACTGTGAAGAACAGTTCTTTTATCGTGGATCTCGAGCCATCTGACAATGACGCCGTTCACGATGCGTGTGGCGTGTTCGGTGTTTATCTCAATCACCCGGCCGATGTGGCGCGATTGGCGTATTATGCGGGATTTGCCTTGCAGCATCGAGGGCAAGAGGCATGCGGAATTGCTGTCAACGCGAATGGGATCATGACAGGGTATAAGGACGTCGGAATCATCGATCATGTGTTTTCGAAAGACGTGCTCGATGCTTTCGATAAAGGAACGATGGCGCTCGCTCATTGTTTGTACGGCAAGAAGATCTCTGTCTCGCGAAGCACAGCGCAACCGATGATGGTCAATCACGCCAAGGGAGCGACGGCACTTGCCATGAACGGTGTGATCCTAAACGCGTCCTCTATTCGAAAAGAGCTGGAGGCAAACGGCGTAATCTTTCATTCGTTGAGTGAGTCGGAAGTTCTCGCCGCTTACATTGTTAAAAACCGCTTAAATACCCATTCAATCGAAGAAGCCTTAATTGAGACGATGAAGCATGTCACCGGTGTTTACAGTCTCGTACTTATGAGTCCGAAAAAGCTGCTGGCCGCTCGCGATCCCAAAGGTCTGCGCCCCTTGTGTTTGGGAAAATTGGATGACGGTTATGTGGTGGCTTCTGAGTCGTGCGCGATCGTTGCCGTTGGCGGTGCTTTCATCCGTGATATTGAACCGGGTGAAGTCATCGTTATACAAGATGGCGAGATCAAATCTTACCGGTTAAATGACGATAAGGAGAAGAGAGCGCTTTGTGCTTTTGAGTTCATCTATTTCGCACGTCCCGACTCTGTCGTCGACGGCGCGAGCATTCACGAGGTGCGGCTAAATCTTGGACGGCTACTGGCAAAGGCGCATCCTGTCGAGGCCGATGTCGTTATCGGTGTTCCCGATTCGGGATTAAATGGGGCGATGGGCTATTCGCTCGAGTCCGGGATTTCCCTCGGCATGGGTTTTCTAAAAAACAAGTACATCGGTCGAAGTTTTATTGCGCCCGAAGTGGAAGAACGCGAACGCCTCGTTCGAATCAAATTGAATACGATTGGGAGCGTCGTCAAGGATAAACGCGTCATTGTCGTCGATGATTCCATTGTGCGAGGCGTGACGAGCGAGCGTTTTATTCGAATTCTTCGCGAGGCGGGGGCGAAGGAGCTTCATGTGCGCTCGACAGCGCCGCCTTTTATTAATGCTTGCTACTACGGGACTGACATTGACTCGCCTGAGACGCTCATATCGAACAACCATTCACCTGAAGAGATCGCCCATATGATCGGCGCTGATTCTGTCGCCATCTTACCTATTGAAGATTTAGAGAAGGCTGTTTTGCCATACAGCGGCGGTCTTTGTGACGCTTGTTTCACGAATCGCTTCCCCATCGATCCGAGCCCTTCTTTTATGCCGATGGCAGAGCGTATCGCGAGGCCGTTACGAGCCTAGCGCGAAGCGTGGGAGCGATCGGGACATTCTGATGAGGGGCGAAAGAAACACAGAGGAATCACCGCAAAAGAAAGTACGACCGGTTATCAGAAGAGAAGAAAGATCACAATTAATAGTGACTAGCCAGTAAGTTGTTTAACGATTTCTGAGGAAACGGCTCGGCTTCATGAAACATAGGAGAATAGTATGAGTCAACCTGAAAAAAAGCCTACCAAAATGCCGGAGTCAATTTGGAGGCCGGTTATGAGTCGGTCAAGCGAATCAAAAGTCATTTAGCGCGAACGAAGAGGCAAGGCGTATTGTCTGAGGTCGGGGGGTTCGGAGGGTTGTTCGCCCTGGCAAAAAATGCTTATGACGAGCCTGTGCTGGTGAGCGGAACAGACGGCGTCGGTACGAAGTTGAAACTGGCATTCTTGCTCGACAAGCACGACACAATCGGACAAGATTGCGTCGCCATGTGCGTGAACGATATCATCTGCGCCGGCGCGGAACCTTTGTTTTTCTTGGACTATATCGCTTGTGGCAAAAACGACCCCGAAAGAATTGAGCAGATCGTCAAGGGAATCGCCGATGCATGCGAGATGGCCGGTTGTGCCCTTATCGGCGGAGAGACGGCCGAGATGCCTGGGTTTTACCAAGATGAAGAATATGATCTTGCCGGTTTCGCCGTGGGTGTCGTTGAAAAAAATCGCATTCTAGATGGTCAAGCGATGAAAGCGGGCGACTCCATTGTGGCTTTACCCTCGACCGGCGTTCATTCGAACGGGTTCTCTCTTGTGAGAAAAATATTCGACCTCGATCATGCCGACAAAGAAAAGGTCCGGCAGCGGTTGAACGAATCTGTAGACGTGTTGGGGAAAAGCTTGGGAGAGGCTTTGCTCGAGCCGACAGCTATTTATGTCAAACCGATGCTTTCGTTCTTTGAACGCTTTTCAGTGCGCGGGGCGGCACATATGACGGGAGGCGGATTTTTCGAGAATATTCCGCGGATGATACCCGAAGAGAAAGGTCTGGTGGCGGAGATAGATCGTACGGCGTTGCGTGTTTTACCTCTCTTTGACTATATCGCGTCAGTCGGAAACATCAGCGATCACGACATGTTTAATACATTCAACATGGGCGTGGGGATGGCAGTGATCCTCCCAAAAGAAGAGGTTTCGGCCGCTTTGGATCTTTTGCGAGCGTTTGAGATCGAAGCGTATGAGATGGGGAAACTGGTCATTCGAACAGAGACGCATAAAGATGATGCGATCACATGGTTGTAAATGGCTACCATCACCGAAAGTGAAACGTATGGAAGTCAATCGAGCAAACAATAAAAACGTGAAAGTCGCCGTGCTGGTCTCCGGCGGCGGGACAAATTTGCAAGCTTTGATCGATGCCGAATCTCGCGGCGAGTTGTCGCCCGCGACGATCGCACTCGTCATCTCGAATCGCGAAAAGGCAGGCGCGATGGAACGCGCGGGGAAAGCGGGTATCGCCTGTAAGCTTTGTTATAAAGACAGTGAAGAGAGAGATATATTGCGGTGGCTCAATCAATATGGCATCGAACTCGTTGTCTTAGCCGGCTATCTCAAAATCCTCAGCGCCGATTTCTTGAAATCTCTCGAAAGACCCGTGATTAATATTCATCCCGCATTACTTCCCGCATACGGCGGTAAAGGATATTACGGACTACGCGTCCACGAAAAAGTTCTCGAAAACAAAGAGAGAATAACGGGAGCGACGGTTCATTATGTCACGGAGATTCCTGACGGTGGGCAGATTATTTTGCAAAGGGAAGTGCCTGTTTGTCGTGATGATACGCCGGAGATTCTCCAGCAACGCGTGATGGAAGAAGCGGAATGGAAGATCTTGCCGGAAGCAGTGCGACAAATTTGCAGTGAAATTGTGAAACATAAGCATGAAATGGCGACGGATGACGAAAGAGTCAATCTAGTCGAGAGGGAGGACGTATGAAAGTAGCCGTTGTGGGCAGTGGTGGTCGCGAGCACGCCATCCTGACGATGTTAGCGAAAAGCCGCCATAGACCGACACTCTATGCCATTCCCGGGAACGGAGGCATGAGCGATATCGCTCGTTGTGTCGATCTCTCTGTCATGGATTTCAAGAGCATCGTCGCATTCTGCGAGCATGAGTCAATCGATTTTGTCGTCGTTGCACCTGATGACCCGCTCGTAGGCGGTCTGGTCGATGAGTTGGAAGCGGCTGGTTTCCCCTGCTTTGGTCCGAATCGACGGGCTGCCGCCATCGAAGGAAGCAAGTCGTTCTCAAAACAATTCATGGAGGAGGAGGGCATCCCAACGGCTGATTATTGTGTGTTTTCTTCGTACGATGATGCCAAAAAGCACGTGCAAACCATGCCCGACGAACAATTCCCCACCGTCCTGAAAGCTGACGGGCTCGCGCTTGGAAAAGGCGTCGCTATTTGCTTGACGCGTGAAGATGCTCTCGACGCGCTTCACCGCATGATGGTTCAAAAGCAGTTTGGCGAGAGTGGCAATACAGTCATCATCGAGGAATTCCTCGAAGGTCCGGAGGTCACGGTGCTTTGTTTCGCTGATGGGGAGAAAGCAGTTCCCATGCTCTCCTCCATGGATCACAAGGCTGTCGGCGAGGGCAACAAAGGACCGAACACGGGAGGGATAGGTGTTGTGGCGCCGAATCCTTACTACACGGATGATATCGCCGATCTCGTCGAAAAAACGATCATCACGCCAACAATGGAAGGGATGAAGAAACGAGGATGCCCCTTCAAAGGTTGTCTGTATATCGGGCTCATGCTGACAAAAAAAGGTCCTAAGGTGATTGAGTACAACTGTCGCTTCGGAGATCCTGAAGCCGAATGTATTTTGCCTCTTCTTGAAAGTGATTTATTGGACATAATGATGGAGATTCAAACCGGTTGTCTCATGGAAAAACCTCGATTCCGAAATGAGTGTTCGGCAACTGTCATGGTCTGCTCAGGCGGTTACCCCTTGCAATATGAGATAGGGAAAGAGGTGACGTTCGATGAGAAATTCAAAACTCTACTACAGTCAAGTCCTACGTATCTTTTCCATTCAGCAACGCGCAAGGAAGGCGAAATCTTGTTGACCAACGGAGGGCGTGTGTTCGCGTGCTCAGCATAAGCGCCGACTTTGCAAGAGGCTATACAGTATGCCTATGACATGGCATCGATGATTGATTTTGATGGCGCGTTTACACGAAAAGACATCGGTCAACAAGCCTTGATGGCATATCGCTCATACGTGTGAAGATAACCGTTTTCAAGGATTGTGTGAGACCACGAATAGAGAGGGAGCATCATGGTATTTAGGTGTTACATCGAGAGAAAAGAAGGCTTTCAGCAGGAAAGTGCGGCACTTTGTCGTCATTTTGAGACGAATCTAGGCCTTCATCTTCCTTCTGGGATAAGGATTCTTCACCGTTACGATGTCGAAGGGTTGAGCGAGGAAGAATTCCGTCGTGTTATTCCGCTCGTTTTTCGAGATCCCGCAAAAGATGGCTGGTCGTCATCGATCGATGATTTCCATATACCGCAAGGGGCAACCGTCATTCCCGTCGAGTCGTTGCCGGGACAGTTTGATCAACGCGCCGATTCCGCCGCGCAATGCATCCAGTTCGTGCTCGGTAAAGATCGACCGTTTGTCCGCTACGCGACGTTATACATCATCAGTGATGAACTTCGCGAAGAGGATCGTCGGAAGATCATGTCGGAAATGATCAATCCTGTGGAGAATCGCCTTGCTGCATTGAATGAGATTCGCTGTATTCGCGAAGAGATGACGGAGCCTGAACAAGTGGAGGTGCTGACGGGATTTCGGTATTCGGAGACGGCATCATGGTGGATTGATCGCTATAGTCTCGCCATGGATGAAGATGATTTTGAGTGTTGCCGCTCTTATTTTATCGGTGAAGATCGCGACCCGACGATAACAGAGCTTCGCGTCATCGATACGTATTGGTCAGATCACTGCCGACATACGACGTTTCACACGGAATTGACAAACATCGAGTTCCATGATGGACAGGCAGAGGCTTCTTTTCGAGAATACCAAGAAGGCCGACAGACGCTGAAACGCCACAAACCGATTTCTCTCATGGACATGGCCACGTTGGCTGCCAAAGAGTTAAAGGCTATGGGGCTTTTGACCGATCTCGATGAATCAGAAGAGATCAATGCCTGCACCGTCAGAATCAAAGTTGAACTCGAAGAATCGGGAGAAAGTGAAGATTGGTTGCTTCTTTTCAAGAACGAAACGCACAACCACCCTACCGAGATTGAACCGTTCGGAGGCGCCGCGACATGTCTCGGCGGCGCTATCCGTGATCCCTTGTCAGGGCGCGGATATGTGTACCAGGCGATGCGCGTGACAGGCGCGGCAGGTCCGCTCGTCAGACCTGAGCAGACACCGAAAGGAAAACTCCTCCAGCGGCAAATCATGGAGCGTTCGGCAGAAGGTTATTCCTCTTATGGAAACCAAATCGGTGTGCCGACAGGGATGGTCGAAGAGATTTACCACGGAGGATACGTGGCGAAACGAATGGAGTGTGGTGCTGTCATTGCGGCCGTTCCAAGTGATCACGTAGTTCGAGAAGTTCCGGCTTCTGGCGATATTGTATTGCTTTTGGGCGGGCGGACAGGGCGAGATGGTCTCGGAGGGGCAACAGGTTCCTCGAAATCACATTCAGTGGAATCGGTCGAAGTGTCTGCCGCCGAAGTGCAAAAGGGAAACGCCCCCGATGAGCGAAGCTTAATGCGGTTGTTCCGAAAAAAGTCGATTTCCACGAAGATTAAACGTTGTAATGATTTTGGTGCAGGCGGTGTTTCAGTCGCTATCGGCGAGTTGGCCGACGGTCTATCCATTAACCTCGACGCCATCCCGTTAAAATACGCGGGGCTAGACGGGACAGAGATTGCCATCTCGGAGTCACAAGAGCGGATGGCCGTCGTTATTGACCCGACGCATCTTGATTTCTTCATGGAGGAGTCGGAGAAAGAAAACGTCGAATGTACACATGTCGCGACGATTACGGAAGAGCCGCGAATGACCATGCAATGGAAAGGGATGACGATTGTCGATTTGTCGCGCGCTTTTCTCGACACGAATGGCGCGCAAAAGCGAATGGGTGTCGTCGTCACTCCACCCAAAGAGATTGAGTTCCCCTATCGTTGGACAGGAGCTTTGAAGTCGTCTTTTCTTCCGCTCATTTCTGATCTGAATGTCGCTTCACAAGAAGGCTTGATACAACGGTTTGACCAAACTGTCGGCGCGAGGACCGTTCTCTTTCCTCTCGGTGGAAGAACCCAGAAGACATCACCGCAGGCGATGGTGGCGCGCATTCCTCGGCGAGGAGGTGGTACCGATACGAGCTCGGTGATGGCGTTTGGATACAACCCGATTTTGACTGAAGCCGACGAATATACGGGCGCCTATGTTGCCGTTCTTGAGTCTGTGGCCAAAGTGATCGCTTCGGGTGGTCGTCTCGAAAAATGCTGGTTGACATTCCAAGAATATTTCCGAGCACTTGGGCGAGACAAAGTGTTGTGGGGAAGCCCTGTCGCCGCTCTTCTCGGTGCTTATCAAGCGCAGAAAGATCTTAGATTGGCCGCGATCGGTGGCAAAGATTCCATGAGCGGGACATTCGAAGAACTTCATGTCCCACCGACGCTCCTTTCTTTTGCCGTATCTGTCAGCGACGGCAAGAGCGCCGTATCACCGGAGTGGAAATGCGCTGGTTCGACCCTCGTTCTCGTCTCAGCCTCTCCCGCGCGAGACAATCGTCGCTATGAAGACGGCGCGGAACAAAAACACTCTAAAGATGAAGCCTTTTTAGCTGCTGTTCAAAGGCATTTGCCAAATCGAGAAAAAGTGCTCTCAGTTCTAATTTTTGTCCAAGATAAAATCCAAATGGGACAAGTGGCGTCAGCAGCGACGGCAACGTTTGGCGGTCTCGCCGAGAGCTTGGGAAAAATGAGCTTTGGCAATCGCCTCGGTCTCAATTTTGACGAGTCATTTGAGTTCGAAAAACTGTTTGGTTGGCATTACGGGAGCTTCCTGCTTGAATTAGATCGATCGCTTGACGATACGCAATGGGAGAAATGGCGCGACGAAGCGGAGTCCCTGGGAATTGATGTTTGCCGTGTCGGGACGATTCTGGAAGAGCCGGTGATTCGTCTCGGAAGCGATTTGGTGACAGTCGATGAACTGATCGCCGCATGGGAAAAACCGCTGTCATCCTTTTATCGAACGACGCCCCCTGCTGGCGATATCATAACGCCGATGAAGAAAGAATGGATCGATTTACCTAAACGCGACGGAAATCAAGCGAGACTTCTCAAGGATTATTCACCCCTCGTTTTGAAAAACAAAACAGCTCGCCCTCGTGTGCTAATTCCCGTTTTCCCCGGCACAAATTGTGAGGAGGAAAGTGCGTTGGCATTCGAAAAAGCCGGTGGTGACGCAAAGATTCTTATTATTCGTAATCGCACAAAAGAAGATCTTCGTGAAAGCCATGATGCCATGGTGTCATGGCTTCGAGAAACTCAAATCTTGTTTATCCCGGGAGGGTTCTCCGGTGGTGATGAACCCGACGGTTCCGGCAAATTCATCAACGCCTTCCTTCGAGGCGAAAAAATAAGCGAAGAGATTATGCGCTTGTTAGAGGAGCGCGACGGCCTCATCGGCGGGATTTGCAACGGGTTTCAGGCGCTGGTGAAACTTGGGCTTTTGCCATATGGAAAAATCACGGAGCCGGAGGTGGTGACAGCCATACTCACCTCGAATTTGATCGGTCGACATCAGGCAAAAATGGTGACGACAAGGATTAATACGACTTGTTCACCGTGGCTGATGTATCAAGCGATCGGAGAAGAACAAAGCGTCGCTATTTCACACGGTGAGGGACGATTCGTGTATGACGAAGACGCCGTCGATGCGCTTTTCACGAATGGTCAAGTCGCGACACAGTATGTCGATGACAGCGGAACTCCTTCGATGGAGACCATGTACAATCCAAACGGATCGACAGCCGCCATCGAAGGTCTGATTTCTCCCGATGGGCGTGTGTTCGGCCGCATGGGTCACAGCGAACGCATGGTAGAGGGAACATTAAAGAACATAGGGCGTGACATCGGAAGACACTTAAGCTTCCAATCGGCTTGCGATTATTTTAGACAATAAGCAAGCTTTCCACACAGTCGGTCCAAACGAAAAGAACCGTTCGCGATGTGATGAAAATAGTACGCGGTGCACGCGCATCACAGACTCATAGAGAAGAGGAACACAAGTATGAAAAAAATCGTAACAGGCAAAACAAAGGATTTGTTTGACTTGGGAGATGGCCGTTACAGGATGGTATTCAAAAATAGCGTGACGGGCAAAGATGGCGTTTTCGATCCCGGCGAGAATCAAATTGGGTTGGAAGTTGAAGGGATGGGTTTGCTCAACCTTCGCGTGTCGACGATGTTCTTCAACGAACTGGAGAAACGAGGCATCCGAACGCACTATCTTCGCACCGATTTAGAGGAGAACAGTATGGATGTCCTCGCCGTCGAGCCATTCGGTCATGGTCTCGAAGTGATTTGTCGCTATCGAGCGGTTGGGAGTTTTCTTCGTCGCTACGGAAAGTATGTGAAGGAGGGCGATCGACTGGACGGATACGTCGAAGCCACCTTGAAAGACGATGAACGATGTGATCCTCTAATCACAAGAGAAGGGCTTGAAGCGCTTTCGATTATGAGTGAAAAAGAGTGGCTCGATTTAAAGAAAAACACGCGAGAGATAGCCTCCGTCATCGCTGAGATACTGTCATCAAAGGGGCTGGAACTATACGACATCAAGTTTGAGTACGGACGCACGCTGGACGGGGAGGTCATTTTGATGGATGAGATGTCTTCGGGAAACATGCGCGTCTACCGTGGCGATGAAAAACTAGGTCCCGTCGAGTTGTCGGAGCTATTGCTGGGAGAGAAATAGATCGCTTTGAGTGAAACTTGATTGAGAATAGAGATGGGGTTATTGGATATGAAAGTCGCTTTGATCAGTGTGTCGGACAAAACAGGGATTGTCGATTTTGCAAGAATATTGTCGCGAAGTGGCTATGCTCTCGTTTCAACCGGTGGAACAGCGCGCGTGTTGCGAGAAAATGGACTCAACGTGCGCGAAGTTGAAGAGATCACGCATTTTCCGGAATGTATGGACGGACGCGTTAAGACGCTTCACCCTAAGATTTTTGCCGGCGTGTTGGCGCGGCGCGATGTTGAAGCGGATATGTCTCTATTGAAAGAACAAGGCATTCCCGCTATTGATTTTGTCGTTGTCAATCTCTACCCCTTCAAAGAAACGATTCAAAAAGAGGATGTCACGTTCGATGAGGCGAATGAGAATATCGATATCGGTGGTCCGAGTCTTATTCGCGCGGCGGCAAAGAACCACAAGCATGTCCACGTTATCTGTGCCCCGAACGACTATGAAACGATCGCACGGAAACTCGCAGACGGAACGCTTGACGAATCGCACCGAAAAGAGCTTGCCGCGAAAGCATTTGCCCATACAGCCGCCTATGATGCCGCGATCGCGGCGTATTTTGCCAAACAGTCAGGATTCGATGAGATAGCCCGATCGACGCTTTCACTGTCTTTTGAGCTGCAACAATCGTTGCGATATGGAGAGAATCCCCACCAAAAGGCGAGTTTTTTTAGAAGTGACTCATCGGTTGATCACAGCCTCGCAAAGGCCGTATAGCTCCAAGGAAAAGAACTCAGCTACAACAATATTGCCGATACGTCGGCGGCCATTGAGACATTGCGTGATTTTTCGGAACCGACCGTTGTGGCGCTGAAACACCAAGTTCCGTGCGCCGTCGGTAGCGCGGAGACGATTGAAGAAGCTTTTGCCTTGGCGTACGAAGGCGATCCCGTTTCAATCTTTGGCGGTATCGTCGCGAGCAACCGAGAGGTGACCGCCGGTATGGTCAGTCAGTTGAAAGACATCTTTATTGAAGTGCTCATCGCGCCAAGCTTTTCGGAAGAGGCTCTGGAAGCGCTTAAACAAAAAACAAACTTGCGCGTTTTAGCGCTGGCTGATTGCGGTCGTCCTTACGGTGAAGGAGAAAAAAAATATCAGTTCGTGAACGGCGGGCTTTTAATTCAAGCGGTAGACGCCACTGACTTTGACGAAAACGCGATCAAGGTTGTCACAAAAAAAGGATTGGAAGACGGTGACATTGACTGCATTCGATTCGCGATGCGATGCGTCAAGCATATTAAATCGAACGCCATTTGCTTGACTCAAGGATTCCAAACCGTAGGCGTTGGCGCGGGACAGCCGAATCGGATTACTTCCGTTAAGATCGCTTGCGAGCAGGCGGGAGATCGAGCCATCAGCGCGATACTCGCATCCGACGCGTTCTTTCCTTTTGATGATTGTGTCCGTTACGCCGCCGAAAGAGGCATTCGTTTAATTGTCCAGCCGGGTGGTTCTCTCCGAGATGAAGACTCAATCCGTGCGTGCGATGAATTAGGCATCGCCATGGTCTTCACAGGGCAACGCCATTTCAAACACTAAACAAACGCCCTAATTCTCGACCCCGTCACTTTCGGGCCACTCGGGTAATACCGCTCGAGATCACCGGAGCCGGGGCCGGTGTCGTCATCATTCTCGATTGACACGGATAATGCTTCACCTAACATTTGTGAAGCTTGCATCACTGAATCACTTTCTGGCCTCTCGGGCAATACCGCTCAAGATCACCGGAGCTGTGGTCGGTGTAACCATCACTTTCTGGTCATTCGACTGATATGGTCAGCGCTTCCAAGATTGGATTAGTTGCCTACCCTCCGCTGATGTGAAATATCGCAAAGTTGGCGATGGAACAAGCGATTGGATATCTTCAACCTTGCCCGCGAGCAGGAGTTGTCGCACGCGTGAAGCGGAGACGACTTCACCGTCGGCCGTTTTGATGCGGGGTATCATGGTCAATTCAATCGATCCGCTAAATTCTTGCGCGAGACATTGGTTGTAAATGGCTGTCACAATATCGTTGGGCTCATCGCCCACTGTCCTGTTTGTAATCCCAAGCGCCGGCGCGATCTTGTCGCGAAACAAAATAGCGTCGAGGCGCGCTTGTGTCTCTGTCATATCGGATTCTTTCTTCAAAAAATACGAAGGGAAAGACGCGTGCGAGATGATGTAAGAATCGGTCGGGTGATAGATAATGCCGCTTAAATCTGAAGTGCCTTCTTCGACAAGCTTGCGTCGAAGATCAGCAGGAACGGCAGAGGCATCTTCACTCAGGATGAAGAGATGAAGTCGATCGGCTCGCGTCAGCGCGTTTTCGATGAGCGCGCGATGCCCTTTTGTGAAAGGGTTGGCGTTCATGACAATCGACTCAACAGGACCGGAAGTCGCCCCGTGTTCTGCATCATATGTGTCGCGTTGATTCTGGATCATCTCAAGATAATCATCGAGAGAAGGGGTGCCACGCTCCATGAAACAAACACCGTTTTCCGTTTGCGCAAGGGTGCGAAATCCCAAGTGTTCAAAAGCTTGCGCGGCCGTTTGCGTCGTATACAAGAACAATCGATGAATACCCTCGTCCATGGCTTCCGTAATGATGCCTGAAAGCAGTTCATGAAATATTTCGCCACCTTGGAAATCGGGATGTACGGCGACGCATTTGATCCGCACACCATCACGAGCGCCTGTCGCGACAAGTTGATCATCTTTATAGATTCCGTAAATCGCGGTGTAAGGGGGATCGGGGCGGATTCCCGCCAGAAAAAGCAGATTTTCCCACTCGCGGTGGCTTTTTTCATTCGAAGAATAATCCAAACGTTCAAGCATCATTGATCTCCCAGTGGGTTTCTTCTTTGTTCGCGAAAAACCGATACGCTTCATCCACAAGACGGACTATGCCCATATTGTACTCTACTCGAGTTGCTCACGCTTCTATGTGCTAATATTTCGGTATAACCGATAGAGGGGAAGTACGCCTATGACCATTGATCGAGAGAAGAAAATGGATGATCGTTATAACTACAAAGTCTGTCGCACAGGCAGAAAAAGTGGCCTTTTGCTCCACATCACCAGTTTACCCTCACCCTATGGAATCGGAACGATGGGAGATGAAGCCCTAGATTTTATTGATTTTCTCGTACTCGCGGGTCAATCGTATTGGCAAGTCCTCCCCCTTGGCACGACCGGTTTCGGCAATTCGCCGTATCAAAGCTTTTCAACACGCGCGGGGAACCTCTATCTCATCGATCCCGATGAGCTGATTCGCGATGGCCTTATTTCAGAAGATGTTCCGAAACAATACGACTTTGGCGAGGATCCGTCATGTGTTGATTACGGACTCCTCTGGCAAAACAGACGCCGGATGCTTTATCTTGCGTGGGAAGCATTTCGCGACGGTTCGCTTGAATCGCTGAAACAATCTTTTGAGACATTCAGAAAGAGCGAAGGACCTTCTTGGCTCAATGAGTATGCCTTGTTTATGACGATAAAAAATGATTTGGAGGGTGCTCCGTGGCGTTCATGGCCTGAGCCGTTGAAGAGACGTGACCCCGTTGCCTTAGTCGATTTTGCGGAATCACATCGTGAAGAGATTCAATTTGAGCAATTTATTCAGTTTATTTTCTTTCGTCAATGGCGCCGCGTCCGCGAATACGCGACTCGCGCCGGTGTCGCGATCATCGGTGACCTGCCTATCTATGTCGCGGAAGACTCGGTAGAGGTTTGGCAACATCCGTCCTTGTTCCAACTCGATGAAACACTGGCACCGACGTATGTAGCCGGTTGCCCTCCCGACTATTTTTCAGACGACGGACAACTTTGGGGAAATCCCTTATACGACTGGAAAGAGCATAAAAAGCAAGATTATGAATGGTGGATCGAGCGCGTTCGCTTCCAATTGCGCCTCTACGACAAGATTCGAATCGATCATTTTCGCGGCTTAGAGTCGTACTGGGCCGTTCCATATGGCGATAAAACAGCTCGCCGCGGGCAATGGATTGACGGTCCGGCCGATTCGCTTTTCGATGCTTTAAAAGAAGCGCTCGGTCCGCTTCCTGTTATCGCTGAAGATCTCGGTTATATGACGCAGGAAGTCTATGAGTTCCGCGAGAGAACAGGTTTTCCCGGGATGAAAGTCTTACAGTTCGCCTTTGATCCCGATGCTTCGAGCGATTATCTGCCGCACAATTTGACTGAAAACGCGGTGCTCTACACCGGTACGCACGACAACGATACCATCACATCTTGGGTTGAGAATGCCGACCGACAGGAATTTCTGTTCGCGAGACAGTATCTCGGACTCAGCGAGGAAGAAGGCTACGTCTGGGGTATGATGCGCGCCGCCGCGACGACCGTTTGTCAAACAGTAATCTTCCAAATGCAAGATCTGTTCGAACTCGGTGAGGAGAGCCGCATGAATCGTCCCGGCCAAGCCGACGGCAACTGGGAATGGCGCATGCTACCGGATTCCTTGACTTTAGAACTCGCATCGCGACTTCGCGAACTCACAAGAATGAGCGGACGCCTGCCGTCGACGAAAAATTGTGCGGACGATCAGTGCGAAGAAGAGTGATCAGCGCTAGCGGTCGTTTGCCATTTACGAAAAGTTGTGTGGACGATCAACGCTAGCGGTCGTTTACCATCAACGAAAAGTTGTGTGGACGATCAGCGCTAGCGGTCGTTTGCCATTTACGAATCGTTGGGGGAATTCAGGGCGCTGTGGAGTAAGTAATCGCGCGCCATCATCTCATTGACAAGAAGTTTTGCAGAAGTTCCCAAGGATTAAACCAGGGCGATGATGAAGCTTTGTATCAGCTTTGGTCGCAAGCATCTGGATCCAGAGCAGAAATCGTTTATTTGAGGGCGACTACCGAAGATTTTTATTGTTTTTTTGGATAAGTGCGAATTTTGACCAGACTCAGACCATGCGCGGCCAATATTTCAACTTGTACAAATGCTTTTT
>CAZBOM010000005.1:0-22968 GCA_964493375.1 uncultured Mageeibacillus sp.
CTTCTGCAAGGAATTGCCAAACCGGTTAATGACCTATCGCGTGGATGCAGTGCCGAAGATATCGTCGGTGTCGTAGCCATAACGGCTGTGCAAGCGCAAGAAGCTTAATAAGGCATCATCATAATAGAGACTGGAAAATAATAGGTGGATTAGGCTTAGTTTATGTCGCAACAGACGATACTACGAAGTAGCTTAAGTTTATTTTGACGCGTCTGTCGTCTCTCTCTATCCGTTGGATATCTTAGTCGTGCGCCGTTATTACAAAAGTAAACCGCCCACTAAGAAGAGATATTCCGGCAGATGACCTTCTTGATCCCATACAAGCTTTTCACCGAAGTACATTTCGATCGCTTTACCAACATCCCCACCTAACGCTTCAATGGAATGGCGGCATAGCTTAGGACTACGGCAAGGTAGATTTTTTTCGCGCGTGCAAACAACGCAAATATCACATTTCCCCGCCGAGAGTGCCATGCTTCCGGGATTGTCTGCCTCTAACTCCAAAAGTTCTAAAAGCATGGCATGTTTAAACGGAGCAATAATCTTGTTGCAAATATCAGTCATCTCAACTGTACTGTAAACGTTTTGTCTTATGTCTTCGGGTAAAATAATCTTTTTGCCAACTAGCAGTATTGTCGTGTATTTTTGCCAGATAGCTTCAGATGAAAAATTCAAGGGCGGACAGGACCAGTATTTGCCGTAACTCGGGCAATTTTCACAACATTTTATAAACCTGGGTATATCAACACAGGAATCTATAAATGTGCTAATAGAGATCTCTTTTCGAAAACTCTTTGTCGTGAAATTGCTTAAATCAATCATAATTCTTTTCTACCACAAAAACGTGTCGTTAAACAAGTAAAAGTCGATATAAATAGGCAATACAAGCATAAAGTGCGCGTAAATCAAGTCTTTCAAATTTAATAGTGTGGCATAACACTTTAAATATTGTTCATCGCGTGTTGCCTGTCTTTGTGTAACGTAAATTACTCGAAAAGAAATTTTTCTTTTCATTCGCAAACTGTCATTTTTTGTGTTAGACTCTGTTAGAGTTAGTTAAAACTAACCAAATGCATCACGCAAACAGAAAAGGAAGGTTTCAACATGAAACATATAATGAAAAAAACAATTGTCTTGTGTTCGGCTTTGTTAGCCGTTTTGTTAATCCTCACGGCATGCCAGACGAATGTGAATGACCCGAGTGGCACGACTCAGAACACTAAACAAACAAACGCGGTTCCGGTTGACACATCAAAGACGACGAAGCCTGCACCATTAGACACGACATCTTCAGAAAGCGATGAGAAGAAGACAGTCACGGCGACGACCTCGTTCATCGCCGATATGGTGACACAGCTGGTGAAAGACAAAGTCAATCTCGAGATGGTGATTCCTGCCGGAGAAGACCCGCATCTTTACGTCGCTCAACCTCAAGATTTAAAGAAATTTGAAAAGGCCGATCTTGTTTTATATCATGGTCTCCATTTTGAGGGGAAGATGCAAGATGTTCTTGAACAGAAAGGTGTAGCCGTCAGCAAGAACTTCTCCAAAGAAGACCTCGGTGTTATGGATGAAGATGGCGTTGAGATTATCGACCCTCATTTTTGGTTTGATTTGAAGCTCTATGCCCAAGCCGTCGATGTCGCGGCTGAAGAGCTTGCCAAACTACTGCCTACTGAGGCCGACGCCATAAAGGCGAACGCGGAGAGTTATAAGCAGGAACTTAAAAAGCTCGATGAAGACAATAAGAAAAAATTAGAAGAGATTCCGGAGGAACACCGCTACCTCGTCACGCCACACGACGCTTTTAATTATTTCTCTCGTTCTTACAATATTAAAGTCGTAGCGCCTCAAGGTGTAAGCACGGATTCCGAAGTTGCGACAGCCGATATCGAAGAGACAGTCAACTTTATCGTGGAACATAAGATTAAGGCGATTTTCTCCGAGAGCACGACGAACCCCGAGCGTATGAAAAAACTCCAAGAGTCATGCGCGGCCAAGGGATGGGAAGTGAAAGTCGTCGAAGGTGAGGGGCGCGAATTGTTCTCCGATTCGCTCGCGCCTAAAGGCCAATCGGGCGACACGTTTATCTCTATGTATAAACATAACGTCGACCTTATTTATGAAAACTTGAAATAACACGATGGTTCCTCGTGTATGAACGCGCGGTAACGACAACTTTGCCTTGTTTTCCGATGAGATACAAAGTTTGTCGTTACCGTGGGCGTGGCCCGTCATTCAGATGAATAAAAGATGAACGCACGGGCCGGAGGTATCAACATGATTAACAAACAATTTAAAATGATCCATCCTCGTAACATGCTGACAAAGCCACTTACGGATACAGCTTTGAACAAACGACCCACTATCGTCGCAATCGAAAAAATAACAAAAAAGAAATCAAGTAATGTCGAGATCGAAGATAGAACGAAAAAGTCATCACCTATCATTAAGATCGAAGATTTGACGATGGCATACCGCGAAACGCCCGTACTCTGGGATATTGATCTTGAGATCGGTATGGGCACAAGGACCGCGATCGTCGGGCCAAATGGCGCCGGCAAATCAACACTTCTCAAAGGTATCTTGAATTTGCTAACGCCATTAGCAGGCTCGATCACGATATGGGACAAGCGTTTTCAAGACGTGAGACACAAGATCGCCTATGTCCCGCAAACAGGGGCTGTCAACTGGGATTTCCCCACGACAGTTCTCGATGTCGTCATGATGGGGCGATATTCGTCACTCGGTCTCTTCAAACGACCGCGCAAAAAGGAACGAGCCTTAGCCATGAGCGCTTTAGAGGAAATGCAGATGGAAGCGTACGCTGACCGTCAAATTTCCCGTCTTTCCGGCGGGCAGAAACAGCGTGTTTTTATCGCGCGGGCGATTTGCCAAGATGCTGAACTCTATCTGATGGATGAGCCACTGGCCGGCGTTGATGAAAAGACGGAACGCGTCATTATCGACAAACTATTCCAGTTCCAACGAGAGGGGAAAACAGTGGTTGCCGTCCACCATGATCTCAATACGATCAGTGAATATTTCGATCACGTTGTTTTGTTGAATCGCACCGTTCGTGCCGCCGGTCCTTGTGAAGAAGTGTTAACACGAGAGAACATTGAAAAAGCGTACTCATGGGATATTGAGTCATCAAGCCGATTGAAACGCGATCACATACATGCGGCGGGGGCGTGAGGTTTGCAATCGATGGTTGAGATTCTGAGCAGCTACTCCTTTCAAATCGTCGCGTGGGGGACGGCCATTTTGGCTGCCATCTCGGGCATGGTCGGATGCTTCAATCTTTATAAGGGGCAGAGTTTGATCGGCGATGCTGTCGGGCACTCATCCTTCCCCGGCGTGATCATCGCGTTCATGTTGTTGCAGACGCGCGATCCTCTCCTCCTGCTGTTCGGCGCCATTCTGACGGCGACAATCAGCTACGGATTCATCCAAATATCGCGCCGACACTCTAAGGTCGAACTGGACGCTTCGCTTGCCATTTATCTGTCAGGATTTTTTGGCTTAGGTATGGTGCTAAAGAGTATCATTCAAGGCAATCCATCTTTTCAGAAGACTTCGCAATCGGGGTTGGAGCACTATATCTTTGGTCAAGCCGCTTATATGATGAAAGCCGATGTGCGGTTGATTGTCATCATTTCTCTCATCTCGCTCGCTCTGATGCTTCTATTCTACAAAGAGTTGAAACTGTATGTTTTCGATCCTGAATTTGCGCGCGTTATCGGCGTTCGCAGACGATTCGTTGAATCGGTCCTTCTCATTATGACGATTTCGCTTATCGCTGTCGGCCTTAAAGCAGTGGGGGCTATTCTGATCAGTTCGCTGATGATCTTGCCGTGCGTCACAGCCGCCCAATGGAGTCGCAAATTTCATGTAGTGCTGATCATATCCGCGGGAACAGGCATTGTCGCCGCCTTAATCGGAACGTTTATCAGCTCTGCCTTAAAAGGCTTCAGCACGGGGCCGACGATCATCGTGATTCTTGGAATTTTCGCTTTATTATCGATGGCTTTCGGTCGTTTCGGGAGTCTTAGTAGAGCTCGGAAAAGGAGGCATGTTGCATGATCGCTTCAGTTCTTGTGCTTATTGTGACAGCGCTTACATGCGGACTTCTAGGGAATTTTCTTGTTTTGCGAAAACTGTCGATGGTGGCAGATGCGATCGCTCATTCTGTCCTACTCGGGATCGTGCTCGCTTTCTTTCTTACCGGGACGGTCGATTCGCCTTGGCTCATGATCGGAGCGACGATCTTTGGCGTTCTGACAGTCGCGGCGATTGAAGCACTGGGGAAAACGAAACTCGTGAAATACGACGACGCGATCGGCGTTGTCTTCCCTGTTTTCTTCGCGCTGGCCGTCATCCTCATCGATACCGATATTGTCTTAATGGGTGAAGTCATCTTTGTTTCGCTAAATACTGTATCCATCGGTGGGCTCAATGTTCCTGTCAGCTTCATCCGTATGCTCGTTCTTTTGATCGTCAATCTAGTCTTCGTCCTCATCGCCTACAAAGAGTTAAAAGTCTCGAATTTTGATCCTGAATATGCGATTTTAGCCGGCGTTCCCATGCCTTTTCTCTACTATTCGCTGATGACACTGACATCCATTACGACGGTGCTCGCTTTCGACGCTGTCGGAGCTATTCTCGTCTTATCTTTCTTTATCGCGCCGGCCGCATCAGCCTATCTCTTGACAAAAGATCTCAAATGGATGATCGCTACGAGTGCTATCATCGCGACGGCAAACACGATCATCGGGTCGCTACTCGCCATTCGTCTGAATACTTCGATGTCGGGGATGTGCGCCGTGATGGGCATGATCACTTTTATGCTGGTTCTATTTCTCCATCAAGATGGAGTCGTGGCGCGCGCTTTACAGCGACGTCGCACAAGGCTCTCTCTAGACAGAGAACTATTTCTTATTCATTTGGGAAACCATGAGCTGTTGACAAATGGAGACAAAGAAATGATTTACAACGTAGAGACAAATCTTAGCACCATCGCAGAACATCTCGATTGGAAAAATGAGAAGATAGAGAAAGTTCAACGTGCATTGTGCCGAAGTGGTCTCATTACCATTGAACATCACCACTATCGTCTAACGGACAAAGGGATGGAGCAATACGAACAACTCTGCCGAGAATATCATTTACAGTAGGCTCTTCGTCAAAAATCGCCCATAATTTAGAAACAAAAAATTCAATTTATTTCTGCTATAAAGCCTTGCTCATTACACTTGATTGCCATATTTTAGCTTGCGCCCGATTAGTCAAATCGATAGAATTAATCAATTGTTAAGGCCATTTTTAAGGGTTAGGTGATTATGATGAAAAACAGAAAATCCATGAAGGCTATTTTAATCTGTTGGGTGATGCTCGTGGCGATCGCGGTGACTTCTTGCGCTTTACCATATCGGGGTATCAAAAAAACCGAACCGAAAACGGTCGCGACGACTGATGTAACAAAGCCGACGGCTTCAGTGACCGCCACTCGTACTGTTCCGCCAACTGAATCAAGTCAAACGACAACACCGCGTGTTACTCAGCCGAAGCCATCGGAACCTGCGAAGGATCATTCGCCCAACACTGTATATGAAACAGATGAAAAACATGTCGTGATCGATTTTGCGGGTTACGACGGTTATGTTGATAATATCATCATTATTTTTCTGAAACCCGGTATTACAGAAGAAGAAATGCTTTCATGGTTTCCAGGTGAAGGCGCGAAGGTGGTGGGGAGCTTTCCTCGCATGCGCCAGTTCCAGGTTCGCATCAAAGCAAGAACAAGAAGTGAGCTCAATGCCTTCGCCAACCAGTTGATGGAAAAAGAGCAAGTCTTGTATGCGCACGTCGATCTAGCCGCGTCCCTTCTCGACAATAGTAAGTTTCACACAAAGACTCATTCGATCAGAAGGAACACATCTGCGCCAAGGAGCATGATGTCTCCTAATCGCCAAAAACCTACGAATGAATGGTGGTACGAGGCGATTCGCTTGAAAGAAGCTCAAAAGCACTTACCGACCAAAAACCTCGTGAAGATGGGTGTCGTCGACGATGGTTTTGATGCGAATCATCCAGATCTCAAGTTGGCTTTTGCAAGCAAAGATCATGAGGCGGAGAACAGACCGGAAGACCATGGGACGCATGTGGCCGGCATTGTTCAGCAGATATTACCGAACGCGACAATCACTGTCGCTGACTCCTATCGTATTCCCGGGCTCGATAAAGCGGGGCATCTCCCTACGTTGTGTCAATTCCTGAAGTATCTTGTTGATCTCGTCGAAGCGAATGTCAAAGTGATCAATTATTCCATGGGAGCCGATCTTTCGGACCAAGTGATGATACCATGGGCGATCGAGTTTGGCGCCGCCTCTTCTGTTTACATATGGCTGCTCAAGCAAACAGGTCACGATTTTATCGTCGTTCAATCGGCGGGCAATGACGGAATTGACACGTACCAAAACAGTATGTTTTGTACGATTAACAAAGATAATTGCCTTGGGTATGCGATGGTTAGAAAATCGCTCCATGTCACGGATCGACTTGAAGAAGCGCAAAAAACCGTGTTTGACAGTATCGTCATCGCCGGATCATCGGGGAAGAAAGATGCCGAAGGGAAATACACGTATTCAGATGGAACAAACTTCGGAGACTCGATTACGGTCCTCGCGCCTGGAGACGATATCGTGAGCACCGCTCCCGGAGGCGGGTATATGTTGATGAGCGGAACATCGCAAGCGGCGCCTGTCGTAAGCGCGGCGCTTGGATTTCTCTGGTCGTTGGATAACAATCTTACATCGGGGGAGCTCAAACAGTTGCTCATCGACAGCTCCACCGAAGAAATTGTCGACCACCGCAGCATAGGCCTGACAGAGCGCAGGAGAAATTACCCGCTTCTCAACTTACATGAAGCCGTCAAACGAGTCTTGAAGATAAGTGATTAAATGAAGTGAGTTTAGCTCCGCCATGAAGCCGTCAAACGAGTCTTGAAGATAAGTGATTAAATGAAGTGAGTTTAGCTCCGCTTGCTCTTTCGCTCGAACAGTGGTCTTGAAGCTATAGCCCTAAAGAAAGACAGCTTGACTCGTCCACTCAATCGCAAAATAAAACACCTGAGGTTCGTCGGAACTCCAGGTGTTTTTTTAAGTAAGTAAAATGCTTACCGTATGATTTTGTTCGTTGTTGTTTTCTTGAATTCTGTATCGCGACATGTCACTTGCAAAACCTGCTTGTAGCTCGGCAAGTCTTTTAGTGTTTCCCGGATATCTTTTAGGATTTCTTTCTCATCAACGGTCGCTTCTTTGTCGAGATAGATTTCGGCTTGCAATCCGCCCACTTGGCCGGTCTCAGGATTAGCAACACCGCTCACCATGATTTCTTTGATGTACGGTATAGCCATCAATTCACCCTCGATTTCCTCGGGATAAATATTCTTGCCGTTATCGAGGACGATGATGTTCTTTTTTCGTCCCGTGATCACGAGCTGGTCTTTTGGCGTCAAATAGCCGTAATCACCGGTGAAGAACCAACCGTCTATTAAGACTTCGGCGGTGAGATCGGGACGCTTATAATAGCCCTGCATGACGATATCGCCTTTGACGACGATTTCTCCGATCCCTTCCTCGTTCGGTTCATGGATTTTCCAATCGACACAAGCCAAGCGACACCCGGCTGTATTCCAGTCGTTGAATGAATCGGGGTTAACACTGACGAGAGGTGAACATTCGGTGATGCCGTATCCACCGATCAAAGAGAGTCCGATCGCGTCGAAAAAGCGGCCAATTTCCGGTCTGATCGGAGCGCCACCGCATACTAACTTTCGCATATTACCGCCAAACGTTTCTAAGACAGGCTTGAACAGCTTAGGTCGAAGGTCGATGCCGATCTTCCGCAGACCGCCACTCACTTTCATGAGAAGTTTGAAGGATTTTTCTTTCCCTTGCTTTTTGATCCCCGCCATGATGCGTGAATAAAAAAGTTCCGCGAAAGCCGGTACGAGATAAATGAAGTCGGGTTTGTACCATTTTAGATGATTGGCGACATTGAAAAGACTGTCGTTGATACAGATCGTCACACGTTTGTGGATGGAGACGAGTAGCCCGCTGACGGCCTCATACGTGTGATGGTATGGGAGAACCGATAACGAGCGTGTGAAGACCGTCGAGACTTGGAGCCCGTAATACACGGACGCGACGAGATTCTCCTCACTCAGCATGACACCTTTGGCACGGCCTGTCGTTCCTGATGTGTAAACAAGATCGGCCAGCGCGTTGGGTTCTCTCTTAAGCGCTTGAAAGTCGCTCTTATCAAGTTCGTGACCGGCCTTTACCCAATCGGAATAGATCGGGGTATCGTCGAACGGTTCGAGTTGATCGAGACAGACAATCCTCTGTAATTGTGGCAATGAGTCTCTATGATCTTTCACCGTTTGCAAAAATTTCTTATCGCAAAACAGAATGTTGACGTCACCTTCAAGCAAAATATTCAGGATGTCTTTGTCGGGCAACTCGCGATCGATTGGCACAAAGACGCCTGCGCTTTGGAGAGCCGTCAGATAGACGACCACCCATGGGTAGCTGTTCGCGCCGAGGCAGCCGATGTGGCTATCAGGCGTACCGCCGAATCCTTCCGCAAGAAGTTTCGCGCCAAGCGCTTGTGTATCCTCATAGAATTCACGATAACTCACATCGATATCGGGCTGGTTTTTCCCCAACCGATACTTAAACGCCGTTCTGTCTCCCGCATGATCGGCCGCGAGCTCCATCATCTCTCGGATGCTGGAGAATTTCTCGACATCGTAATACTCGAAATTCGGGTTTGTTACCATCTTTTGCCTACTTTCATGTGTTTGTTATAAACCTTTTAATAAAATCGTGCCGCATGCGTGGCAGAATGTTTGTTTCGCGTCACACAATCCGCCGCAGCCCGCGCACACAAGTTCATCCATCGATCGTTTATCGTATTTCTCATAATACTGGATATGTTTGTTCCCGATGAAACGCACGTGGTCACCCACACGCAATTGTCGAAAGGAGAACGATTCGTTATTCCATGTGACTGATCGCTGTGACCCATCATCGAGATTGAAAAGTGCTTCGTATTTTACAGATTCATTTTGCTGGCGTCTGCTATTCGTTGTTTGCGTTGTCGTGATGACCTCCATGCTGGCGACCATACCCTGCCAATCTTGTCGGTCTCGTCCGAATTTCTTGATCAAAAAAACGATCCCGACGAGCCAAATAACGGTGACAGGGATAGCCACCGAGAGGATGCCATTCTTATCCCATTCAAAATTCCTTGTAGAGCCGACGATTAAAAAAGGAACAAGAACAGATAATCCGACAAGCCAAATCAACGAGATATACCAATAGTTCTTGGTGTACCTTTTAAAAGTCGGGTGATGGGTGTTCTGTGACCAGCCGACACCGCCTCCGGGGAGATAAAAATACTGTGGATCCAAATTAATATCGTATGGTTTACCACAATGAGGACAAGTTGTCTTTTTTGTTTCCTTTTTGCTGCCGCATTGCCAACAAAAAAAATAGCCATGACTAGTTTTGCCCATAATTTATTCCCTCTGCGTCGATGGTGTCAGCATGTTCCTATTTGTCAACGGATTGAATTTATTTCTCCTATGATTCTTTTTATCGAATCACAAATCATTATATTCAGTATAAGCCAACAAAGGTTGTTTTTGTGAAAATGAGGTCGTAATGATTCGTTCGCTCTGCCATAAGGTAGAATAAGACAAAGGAGGTCTAAATATGTTTCCATTTATTGCGCAATCATTAGCGGAAGTCAACATTGTTTCGACACTCCTACGCATGGCGCTTGCCGTTTTATGCGGTGGATTGTTGGGAATCGACCGAGGGCGAAAAAAACGCCCCGCCGGCTTTCGAACATATATTGTTGTGTGCCTTGGATCAACCTTGGTGATGCTCGTCAATCAGTATGTATTCCAAGTCTTTAATACGGCTGATCCGACTCGGATCGCGGCGCAGGTCATCAGCGGTATCGGTTTTCTCGGAGCCGGCACCATTATTGTGACATCTCACAGCCAAGTCAAAGGACTGACGACAGCGGCCGGTTTGTGGGCGTCAGCGGCAATCGGATTGGCGCTTGGTATCGGGTTTTATTATGGTGCGCTCATCGCGACCGTCTTCATCTTTGTTGTGATGAACGCGTTTGGGTACATTAATTCTATTCTCTATAAGCACTCGAAGATTGCGCATTTTTATATTGAGATGGATGTGATCGCGAGTGTCAGCAAGTTGTTGGCGCATCTCGGAGAGAAAGATCTGCAAATAAAGGATTTCGATATTTTCCGTCCTCAGCCAAATCAGCCATCTTTCGCCGTCCGATTGACGGTTCAATGTGACAGGAATTGTTCATTTGACGATCTGATGAAGTGGATTCTTGAACTCGACGGCGTCATTTTCGTTGAAGAAGTGTAGGGGAGTTGCCGGAAGTTGTTGACTGGTAAAAACTCTCTCTGTAACTTTCGCGCCAACTCATTTGATAATATTTGACATGCGATTTAAGTTCTCGACTCAAAAAAAATAGGATTGACGCTCAGTCATGACATTCAAGACAAACTCAGAAAAGCCGATGTTCTCGACAGCCATCATCCTCGCCGGTGGGGTAAGCAGTCGCATGGGATTCGATAAGCAAACGCTGATGTTAGATGGCCGTCCGCTGATTGAGAATTTAGTGACTCAACTCAACGAACACTTTGATGACATCATAGTCGTCACAGATCGCCCCAGTCTATACAGTGAATACAATGTCCGCGTCACAAACGATATTTACCCGGGCGGTGGACCGATGGCGGGGATTCACGCCGGAATGCTGCTTTCGCAAAGTCAATTTGTTTATGTTATCGGGTGCGATATGCCTTATCCCGAATCAGCTTTTATTGATTTGATGAAACATAAACTCGAGCACGCATCGTCTGCTCCCTCGGCCGGATGCATGTTGCGGCACGACGATGGTTGTCTCGAACCTCTCAATGCCTTTTACCACATTGGCTTGGTAGATTGGATGGAGCAGGCTCTTACGGAAGATAACAGTTCACTCCAACGATTTCGTCAGAATTCGGCATTTCTGTGGGTGACAGAAGAAGAAGGACGTGCCATCTCACCTGAGCTGAAGATGTTCAGTAATGTGAACGACTACGCCGATCTTCTCGACCTGCGAGATGGATACGAGCCGGCACCGCGTCATGACATACAGCACACAGTCCGTCTCCCGATGGCGCGTGTCTCGGAAATGGGCACTAGTTTTCGTGAAGACTATGTTGTTCGCGAAGGTCATATGTCACTTCTCTTGAATGGTGAAAAAATCGCCTCATTTTACGCGCTTCCCGAAAGGTGGGAAGAGTTTTCCATCGGTTGGCTGTACGCGCAAGGGATTATTGAGAACGCTGACGATATCGAGTCGATTCTTATCGATGCCATTGAGGGGACAGAAGATAGCTTCCAAGCGAATGTCGCCCTTCGTGAAAAGAACGGCATGTCATTGGAACAACGCGATGTGACACCGGCGACACCTTCAAATAAGATAGACAATAGTCTTGCGTCCTATAAGAACATGGAGCGTCATGTGCCTCTCACTTTTTCTCTTGAGATCGTCGGTGGCCTTATGGAGCTTCTTGATGATAAGACGTCGCTCTTCCGGGAGACGGGTGGAACGCACAGTATGATTCTGGCGAAATTCACGGGTCCAGCGATCACCGATCCCGTCGAAAAAATATCATCGTGCGGCTGTTCTACGCCACAAGGTCGCGACGAAGTGGAAATCGACAACACGCGGAATCGAGCTGAGCGTTCTGTCGATTATTCGATGACGGATGTCTGTGAAGATACGTCGCGCCACGCCTGTCTCGACAAACTGATTGGGCGAGCGCTTCTTGAGAAACGCGATCTTACCTATGAAGTGTTGGCGACGAGTTGCCGCGTCACTTCGACTATTATTCAAAAAACAGTCAAAGCAGGTATCCCAGTTTTGATGTCTCGCGCCGCGGCGACTTCTTCGGCAATCCGTATGGCGCGCGAGGCGGGGTTGACGCTGATTTGTTTTGCTCGCGGACGGCGCTACAATCTCATGACATAAAAGAATGAGGCTCACGGGTGATGTCGCGTATAGCAGCGACCGCCTGTTCTTAGCCTGCGTCACCATCGTATGATGACGTCATCTGCCATCATTGAAGGCTCTCCGATCGGGAGCTGTTTTCATGATCAACATATCTTTGTTTAGCAAAGAAAAGCGATTTCTTCAGGTGTCTCAAATGACGCATCTATTTCTGAATAAAGGCGCCATCGTGTATGATAGATCGGAGTAGATGATTGAGGATGCACTTCATTCAAATGACTAAATTATTCAACGGCGAATCGATTCAATCGATCTTGTGTTAAATTTCCGAAGTTGAGGAAGGATGTTTGTATGAGACTGACAGATACGATGAGAGCCGCTCTGCGAGACAGTGTTCAAGCGGAACAAGCCGCTCATGATTTTTACAAAGCAGCCGCCGAAAAAGTGACGAATGTTTCGTTGCGCGATATGTTCGAAAAACTCGCAATCGATGAACTGGGACACCGCGACTTCCTTCAAGGCCTGTTGGCGGGCGATGCCTTCGATGTGACGATCAAAGAAGCAGCGAACGACTACCGGTTGGCTGAGGAAACCATCGAGGAAAAACCGGAGCTGACGACCGATATGCCTTTTGATAAAGCGATCGCGATGGCGATTAAGCGCGAGGAAGAGGCTATGGCGTCTTATGAAGCGTTGGCTAAAGAGGCGGAAGGCGACGAGCAACTTCATTCCATGTTTATTAATCTGCGAAATATGGAGCAATCACATAAGACGAGCCTTGAAGCCATTTATATGAATGTGGCCTACGCGGAAGTTTGGTAAGGAGGACGTATGATTCGTTTGACGATTGACGGTCTGCCCCTTGAACTTGAGGAGCCGATCAACCTGCTGGAAGCGGCGAAACGCGTCGGCATCAATATACCGAATCTCTGTTACAGTCCTGAGCTGACGCCTTTCGGAGGGTGTCGTCTCTGTCTCGTCGAGATTGAAGGACGCAAAATGCCGGTCGCCTCATGTGCTCGTTTGGCGGAAGACGGCATGGTGGTCCACACGAACACACCTCAGATTCGAGAGATTCGACGTGAACTGCTCAACCTCTTGATCAGCAATCACCCGATGGATTGTTTGACATGCGAAAAAGTGGGGAAATGCGATCTGCAAAATCTCTGCTACGAATACGGTGTCATCGCTCCCTCATACCCTTATGAGCCGCCGGAGATTCCGATTGACGACCAGAATCCGATTATGATTCGCGATCAATCGAAATGTATCAAGTGCGGTAAATGCGTCCGCGTCTGCCAAGAGATCCAAGTGTCCTGTGTTTACGAACATGTGGGACGCGGATTCACATCGACCGTGACAACAGCGAGCGACCGCCCGATCTCCCGCGATTTTTGCCGTATGTGCGGTCAATGTATCGCGATCTGCCCGACAGGCGCGCTCATCAACAAAGAATTCATGGGTTATCGTCCATGGGAACTGAAGAAAATTCGGACGACATGCCCTTTCTGTGGAACCGGTTGTACGTTTGACCTCAATGTCGATGTCAAAAACAACCGTGTCGTCGGCGTCACGCCTTGCGACGATGCCCCGATAAACGGGACACAACTATGTGTGAAAGGTCGCTTCCATACCGACTTTATCAGCTCGGATGAACGGCTTACAACACCGCTGATCAGAAAAGACGGCGAGCTCGTTCCGGCGACGTGGAGTGAGGCGATCAACTTGATCGCAAATCGGTTCGGTGAGATTAAAGCGAAGCACGGACCCGATGCGTTCGCCGGGCTTTCATCAGCGCGGTGTACGAACGAAGATAACTATATATTCCAGAAATTTATGCGCGCGGCGATTGGCACGAATAACGTCGATCACTGCGCACGAACCTGACACGCCCCGACGGTTGCAGGTCTTGCAACCACGCTTGGCAGCGGAGCCATGACAAACTCCGTCAATGAAATCCTCGACGCTGAACTGCTCTTCGTGATCGGTTCAAACACGACTGAGGCACACCCCATTATCGGGAACAAAATGAAACAAGCCGTCCGCAAAGGGACGAAGCTGATCGTTGTCGACCCGCGCACCACCGAGTTGGCATCGATGGCCGATCTCCACTTGCCGCTCAAATCGGGAAGTGACGCGGCGCTGATCAACGGCTTGATGCACATTATCCTCCGCGAAGGATGGGAAGATCGCGATTATATCGAGGCGCGAACGGAAGGGTTCGAAGCCGTCGAAGAACTCGTCAAAAAATACACGCCGGAGGTCGTTTCTGAGATCACAGGCATCTCGGAAGAAGACTTGTTCAAAGCGGCGAAGATGTACGCGAGCCATCGAAAAGCCGGTATTTTCTACACACTCGGTATTACTGAGCATACTTCGGGAACATCAAATGTCATGAATCTCGCGAATCTCGCGCTCATCACCGGTCACATCGGCATGGAGAGCGCCGGGATCAACCCGCTCCGCGGGCAAAATAACGTCCAAGGCGCTTGTGATATGGGCGCGTTGCCCAATGTCTACCCGGGATACCAACAAGTGACGGCGCCTCAATCGATCGCTCGCTTCTCTGAAGCGTGGGGCGTCCCGATGAACGAGAAGCTCGGGTTGCGTATCCCCGAGATGATGGACGCCGCCGTCGCCGGTGACTTGAAAGTCATGTATGTCATGGGTGAAGACCCTGTTCTTACCGATCCCGACGCGAATCACGTCAAAAAAGCCTTTGAGGCCATGGAATTTGTCGTGGTTCAAGAGATCTTTATGTCGGAGACGGCGAAGTTCGCCGATGTCGTGCTCCCCGCCACGTGCTACGCGGAAAAAGACGGGACATTTACCGCTTCCGAACGCCGCGTTCAACGCGTTCGAAAAGCTGTGAATCCACCGGGACAGGCGAAGCTTGACTGGCAAATCGTCGCCGAGATCGCCGAGAAAATGGGAGCCAAAGGATTTGACTTCTTGAATGCCGAAGAGATCTTCGACGAGATGTGCTCATTAACACCTCAATACGGTGGGATGACTTACGAGCGTCTCGAAAAAGAAAACGGTCTGCAATGGCCATGCCCGACGAAAACGCACCCCGGCACAAAATATCTTCACAAGGGACTCTTCCCTCGTGGCAAAGCGACGATGATTCCCGTCGAGTACAAGGGGCCGGAGGAGCACGTCTGTGAAGATTATCCGATCTTATTGATCACGGGGCGAAAACTCGGACACTACAATGTGACGACGCGCTACTCGGGATTGCTCGATTCGATCAACCCGTTCGAAGAAGCCGAGATCAACCCGAGAGAAGCTGAAGCGTTAGGTCTTTCGGAGCACGATCCCATTCGTGTCACGAGCCGTCGCGGAAGCATTGTCACGCGCGTTCACATCACCGATCGCGTGAAACCGGGCAGTATGTTCATGACGCTCCACTACAGAGAGTCGCCCGTCAACGAGCTGACACAGTCAGCCTTTGACCCGATCACCTTGACAGGCGAATATAAAGTATCGGCGGTCAAAATTGAAAAAGTGGAGTGGAAGGACGATCTCTACGAAGAAGAGATCCAGCGATTTAAGCGTTTGGAAAAACTGACAGTATAATGTCTTAGACGTGATTCGTTCTATTCGGAACTGAATGGGCACATACAAGTTAAAAGAGAAGTCGTTGACCTTTCTTGAAAAAAGGAACCGGCATATACAAGTTAAAAGAGAAGTCGTTGAACGTTCTTGAAAAAGAGAATTCAACGACTTCTTTTCTGTTTGAGCTAAAGGTTCGCTTGGCAGCGCCTGTTTTTTCTCAGGATTATTTAATGTGGCTACGAGTTGCCGCCATAGGCGCTTTTTTTGGTGGCAATCACCCGCGGTACTATTTGTTTTGATCTGCGTATCTTTCGAGACCTTCATCTAGGAAGGACGGGCCATCGAAGTAATTGATTTTCATCGCTGCGCGAACACGTCGGACTGTTTGATCGGCTTTCACTCTCGCTTTTTTTGTCGACTCTTCTAAGTAGCGGACGACCTCAGGAAGTCGCGCTTCCCAATAAGCGCGTCGTTCGCGAATCGGCGTCAATGTATCTTCCAAGACATTGATGAGGAATCGTTTGACCTTGACATCTCCCAATCCGCCGCGGCGATAATGAGCTTTCAAGGCCTCGAGATCTTCGTATTCAGGTAAAAATCTCTCGAAGTGATCATCTTGCACGAAGGCGTCGAGATAGGTGAAGACCGTGTTCCCTTCGACCGTTCCGGGATCCTCTACGCGGAGATGATTCGGGTCGGTGAACATCGACATGACCTTGTCCTTGACTTCTTTCGGAGAATCGGCCAAGAAGATGCAGTTGCCGAGCGATTTGCTCATTTTGGCTTCTCCGTCGAGTCCGGGAAGACGCATGCTCGCTTCCGATTCAGGCAGTAACGCTTTTGGCATAACGAGCGTTTCGCCGTAGACAGCGTTAAACTTGTGGACAATTTCTGTGCACTGCTCAAGCATCGGGAGCTGGTCATCACCAACAGGGACAATCGTCGCGTCAAAAGCCGTGATATCAGCCGCTTGGCTGATGGGATAGTTAAAGAAACCCACGGGGATGCTCGATTCAAACCCTCTCATTTTAATCTCTGTTTTCACAGTCGGGTTGCGTTGTAAGCGCGAGACGGTGACGAGATTCGTGTAGTAAAAGCAAAGCTCCGTCAGTTCATAAACGCCCGATTGAACGAAAAGAACAGTTTTCTCCGGGTCGAGCCCCACGGAGAGATTGTCGAGCGCGACTTCGAGAACATTTTCGCGAATCTTCTCCGGATTTTCCGCATTGTCTGTCAGCGCCTGCGCATCGGCGATCATGATGTAAATTTCGTCAAAATCGCCTGAGTTTTGGAGCTCTACGCGCCTTCTCAGTGAACCAACATAATGGCCGAGGTGGAGACGCCCCGTCGGGCGATCACCGGTGAGAATAATATTCATCATAAAATCTAAGATTCCTTTCCATTAAAAAATCTCAAACGAATAGTCAATGTGTTGTCTCAAAGATTACCATATTCACGTGTCAGGCACCGTGTCATCAAGTTATTAGGATGCCCCACGGATCGCGAGTGCTTGCTTGGGGTCATCCGTCATGAGAACATCAACTGCTTTTCGATATGAAATCCGCATGAATGAAGGTCGATTGACCGTCCAAACGCGAACGGGGACGCCATGGCGCCGACAATTTGCCAAAAAGCCCGGCGCCAACACATTGAAGTAATGCGGATGGAGCGAATCAAGGCCATGCTCACGTGCGATGTTAAGCGCTTTGTGCGGCCATCTTTTGAAAAGGTAGCCGCAATCGACATTAGGCGCTAGCTTTTTCATCTCAATCACGCTCTGAAGGTTGAACGATGAGATGATGACACGCTCCTGAAGTTTATACGCATCGATTGCCTCGAGGATTTCTGATTCGATCAAAGGGTAGGGAAAGACACTGTTCTTGATCTCGATATTAACGATCAGCGATGTCCAAGCAAACCAACTGAGAAATTCTTCCAATGAGGGGATTTTTTCCTCAGGCGCCCCGGGGAAATAATGGCCGGCGTTGAGTTCCGACAGTTGGCTCCACGTCAGATCTTTCAAGTAACAATCTTCCCCTGTCAGCCTCTTCAAGTGCTCATCGTGACAGATGACGAGTTTTCCGTCAGCTGTCCGTTGCACATCGAGTTCGATGCCGTCGAGCCCCATATCCAGAGCCGCGCGAAAAGCAGACATCGTATTCTCGGGGAAGTCTTTTCTGACGCCGCGATGCGCGAAAATCAACGACATGGTTTTTCAGTCCTTACAAGTTTTCAAGTGCCGCCAATCCGTCTTCCGGAATCGTTGGGGTTGCGGTCGCCTCGCCGTGTTTTACGAAAGATGTACATAGAAGCGCTAAACCGAAGCAGATGACGGCGTAGATAAACAGCGTATTGTAGTCCTGCGTCATATCTCTGATCCAGCCGAAGAGAATCGGGCTGACAATCGATGCCGCAAAGGAGAAGAAATAGTAATAACCCGTGAAGCGACCGATTTTGTCATGGGATGCGAGCTCGACGACCATCGGCAAGGAGTTGATATTGACGCATGCCCAACCGATTCCGGCGCAAGCGAGGAGCGCGATGACGACAATCTGTTTAATCAAGTTGGAGGCGGGGTCCGCGATATCCACGCCGAAAGTTGTCAAGATCGGATTGATGAAAACCATCGGTAACAAGAAGAGCAGAAGCAGGATTAACCCCGTGACGATCGTCTTTTTCCGACCGCGCTTACTCGCGATCAGTCCCGCCGGCAAGGCGAAAGCGACGAAGGTTAGAGAGAACGACGTCAACATAATTGTCGCCGTACCTTTGCCGACATTCAACGTGTTTGTCGCAAAGAGCGTAAAGAATGTCTCTATGCCGTTGTACGCGCAGAACCAGAAGAAGATCGCTCCGAGGAGCAAGAAGAGGCTGCGTTTCTCTCCGGCCGTCAGTTTGCGGTCAAGACCGCCCTTGCTCTTAATCTCATCCGCTACATCGTCGCGTTTGAGTGTGGCCGCAAATTCTCTTGCCGTCAAGCGGCGCGAAATGGTGTTGCGTTGCGCGTTGCGCCACGCGTCAGCGACGGGCTCACGGATGAAGAAAAGTAAGCATACGAGCGAGGCGATCATAAGCAGGGAACCCATGCCGAAAGCGAGCCTTCCTGTCTCATCGATTTTCGTCAAATAACCGCCGGCGAGAAAAGCGATGATGCTGCCGATACCGCCCATGAGATTAATAATCCCGTTCGCTTTGCTTCGCAACGGACGTGGCGTGAGATCAGGCATCAAGGCGATGACGGGGGAACGCCAGAGCGACATAATTAAATTGAAGCACACGATGAACGCCATCATGAGCCACAGTGTTTTCGCCCACGGTATTAAGATGAAGAAGAGTGCCGAGAGAGGCACGCCCACCATAATCCAAGGCATCCGCCGGCCGAACCGTGTGAATGTTTTATCACTGAACGCGCCGACAAGTGGCTGGAAAATAATGCCAAAGAAGTTGTCGATCGTCATAATGGCGCCGATAACTGTCGTTGTGAGTAAGAATCGCTCTTCGAGCAAGACGGGTACTAAGCTGTTGTAAAGGCTCCACGCCAGTGAACTCGCTAGGAAGCCAAAACCCAGTAGCGCCGTCTTTTTGTAATCGAGTTTTCCCGTTGAAGTCGACATATACACCTCCGCATGATACATCACCGAAACTGATCCCTTGTATGCTTCCTCAAAATTAAGTGCATAAAATAACGATCATAGGATCATTGTATCAAACGAGATTCTCATGAGAAGAAAACAACGTGTAAAAAATGTGTTATCGAACAAAAGCGTTCGGAAGTTGAAATCGATATTCGAGAATCTATACTAAAAAAACAGTACTGTAAATGGTTATTGAATTGCCGTCTCTTGATCAATCAAATGCTTATGAGGCATCACGATCGAGATATCGTTAAAGAGACTTTATTATAGAAGCTCGACGTTCCATTCACGGATTTCACCATTGCTGTGTTCTTCAATCGTTTCGCGGATCGATTGTTCCAACTCTCGTCCACCTGTCTCCGTTAAGACGACACCGGCGATACCGAGGCATAGTGTTTTCCGGACATCGTGACAGTCGATTTCCTTGACGGAAATCCGATGGCGATGTTCAAGTCTGTCAATCAGCCCATATCGAACTTTGCGCTTGTCTTTGAGCGACATGCACCACGGTAAGTTGATAATGACTTCAATGACTAAAACATGCACCGTTATTTCCTCTACATATACCACGCTAGATTGAAAACAAATTCAACAACGACTCTATACTCCGTAATAGGTATCGGTCATGGCCTCATTGACTAAAACACGCACAGCAATTTCCTCATCGATATCATTAGCATTTTCCGCTGGGAAGGATGCGCGGTGCTAGTTCGTACTCAAGCGTCACGAGAGAAGTGGTTTCATTCGATCGCAAGAGTCGCCCCTCGATTGTCAATTTCTGATCGTTGTCACCGTCTGGGATCACGAAAAATACGAGATCGTCAAAGAGCGATGCTTCATTCATGAATTGGATATGGAACTTGCGGACGATCAATTCTTCTTTCCACGGATCGATCGAGAGATAGGCGCCCGCTGCGTCGACGGCGAGTCGCGCATAATGCGAACCATGTAAATGTGTATTCGTGTCGAGGTCGCCAAGTTGTACTTTATATCGCATGGCTTCATGCGCATCTAGCCCATCGAGCAAAGATGAAAGTCGCGGGATTTTTTCCATGTTGCCCACTTGTGGGTCTACCATCGCGTCGAATTTCTCAAGATTGACTACAGAGGCGGGACGAAGCGGTTTGTGTTCATCGAGCGTGCAGAATATCCACTCAGAAGACGCCGAACCGAAATAGTTTTTTTCATCGATTGAATTGCGATAATAGCGATTCTCGCGAAACATGCGAATGCCGCGTGATCCGCGAGGCCAGGAGTCAACGACAAGTATATCTTCCGGTTTTGGCAGTTCGCCGGTGAAAGTAATCGTGTTGGCGATCAGGATCCAGCAAATCCCTCGGGCGCGCAAATCTTCTGATTTGCAACCAAAGAGCCCGCAACTGTGGTCATCGCTGTCTTGAGCGAGATCCATCAGACGGTGCAGATGAACGTGACACCGTGGATTGCAATCTTGAAATCGAATTCTATAACGCGCAATCGTATGCCCATTTTCAAGATGAATGAGTCGATCTTCGTGTTCCATTTTGCGATTTCCTCCTCCGCATTCCGAATGCCAGACCTAAGTCTAACATCAGAATGCGAAGAGATTATGGCAAAACAAGTGCATTCCGTTATCAATACATAGGACAGATTGGCTTCGGAAACAAACATTATTCCCAGTTTAATCGATCAAAAGTGACGCTTTTTGTCGCTTAATAACTTGATCACATTTGAGTGAGATAATATCCTATGTGTGTCGAGATTTAATAGATTGATCTCTTATTTTATCTCTACAATGAGGAGGCCATATGTTTGATATTAAAAAATATACTCGCGAATTTGATAAGGATCCAAGTTATCGGACGGTTCTTAGACTGATGGCGATGTACGGTGAAGGGACAGCGTTTGAGATGTACACCAACACGGGTGTTGTCGAGATCTCATACCCTGAATATCTCGGTGCAGTCGACGAGACAGCTCGTCGCGTCGCGGCTTTTTTCGAGACGGATGAGATGCAACGCGCAGTCGAAGCGAAAGCGCGTGAGTTAGATGCCAATGATCCGGGAAGACGCGGTTGGGTTGGTATTAAGCTTCATAACAGTCCTTCATTCGCGTTCTTGTTTTGGGGTGTGATGGCAGCGGGGCACCCGGTTGTTCTTATTGACGCGCGCGCCTCAGATCCGCTGACAGATATACTGGCGAAAGAAACAGGCATTGTCGCGTTAATTACAGACGAAGCGCCGGAGCGTGAAACACCGTACCCGATTATTACAGCTGACCGTTTATCGCCTGATTGGCGCGATCCGCAAACATTTGCGATATACGGGAGACAAGCCGGCAACGATTCTTTGCAAAAAGCAGAAGATCGGCCCGACTGGGGCGGTCACATCACGCTTTGTACGAGCGGCACGACAGGCTTGTCACGCTGTTACGTCCACGACGATCCCGGTATCGCCGAGCAGTTTAGGTGTCTAATCCCTCTGCTGGAAGAGACGGATCGTTGGGCGCGTGCCGATGTTCGCGAGAAAACACTCGCGTTTATCCCTTGGCATCACATCCTCGGATTTATCGTCTGTTTTATTTTCCCGCAAGCGATGGGCAATACGATGGTGATCCCGACGAAACCGTCGCCGGAGGCGATCCTCCAAGCAAGTCATGGGAGCGGTGTGACGCAGTTGGTGGCCATTCCGGCTGTATGGAATGGTGTCGCTCAGATTGTGAAAAAGCGTTTTGTTGAATCGACAGGTAAATCGGAAGAAGAATTCGATGCCTTGATGGAGTTGTCACTTTCTTACCAGAAAGCGGGGGTTGAGTTGCCTTTGCCCATCGCAGGCATTCTCAGCATGATCCGCGGTCAGCTGTTCGGTGACACTCTGTATCTCGGTGTGAGTGGCGGAGGCTATATCCTGCCCGAGTCGCTCCGCACGATCAACGGGTTGGGGTATTACCTCGTCAACGGATATGGGATGACTGAAATCGGCATATTCTCCGTCGTGAACAGTGAGGATGTTGAAATTCGTCTCGACGGGAACGTCGGGCGTCCTCTCTATGCTGATTCAATCAAAGTTGACCCGCGCGGTGAGAAGCTCGCTCACCAGGATGACTGCGAGCATGGTGAATTGCTCATTCGAAATGGTGTTCTGCACGTCGGTATACTCAAGGGCGGCCGTTTCATCGAGCGCGACCGCGATGAGTGGTTCCGAACGGGCGATGTCGGTCGTTATTGCGACGGTCATGTTTTCTTGGACGGTCGCGTGAAAGATATCATTCTAAAAGCTGATGGCGAGAATATCTATCCTGACGAGCTTGAAGGCGCGTATGCGACGATTCCAGGTGTTCAACGCCTTGTTATTTTCGGTTTGTCTGATGGGCACTACGATGAAGTCGCGCTCTTGGTTGAGCCGGTTCCGGGCGCCGATCCGGAGACTCTCGCGGAAAGCGTGGTCGACATCAACACCAATGTTCCGATGGGTCATCGCGTCCAGCGGTTTTTCGTCTCCGAAAAACCACTCGAGCTGTCAGCGTCGGCAAAAGTCCGCCGCGGTCCCGTTTCGGAGGCTGTGGCGAAGGGTGCGGACGGTGTGCTGCTGACCTGCGCGGAGGTTCCCGAGGATGCTGCGGCGCAGTACGACGCATTTGCGCTGGGTTGCCCCGCGATGGGCAGCGAGGAGCTGGAGGAGGACGAATT
>CAZBOM010000006.1:0-337 GCA_964493375.1 uncultured Mageeibacillus sp.
GTACACGAAGTACTAATAATGAAACGCCTCGCTTGAGCAGGAGATGCCCCAGGTTTAACCGCCCACATTCTCAAAAGGTCGGTACCGGGGCATCCTTTTTGAACAGGAAAGGCAGGAAAAATCTTTGAAAAACAGCGTAATGAAGGGCGCAGGCTATATCCTCGTCCATACACCCGACATGATTGTCCACTACGGCACGACGCAGACATCTGAGCGCATCGTCAATCCAGAGTCGGAATATTTGAAACAAATTAAAGCGAGCCTTCGTCCGTACGATCGCGTTCGCGCTTATTACCCCAACCAAACATATATCGGCAACGTCACACCGTTTGAACTA